>JANYDH010000150.1 GCA_025359865.1 Actinomycetes bacterium
GAAACCCCCCCCCACCAAAGCTCATTCGCAAAGATGGGATTTGCCGGCGCTCGAGGTATAGCTTCTGGGCGTCAAGGGGGTTTGTGTCATGACCGACACCGCAGAACGTCCAGCGCAGCAACCGGCCGAATCGATCGGACGCGTCGTGCTCAGGTTCGCCGGCGACTCGGGTGATGGGATGCAGTTGACGGGCGACCGGTTCACATCGGCGAGTGCGATCTTCGGTAACGACCTGTCCACGTTTCCGGATTACCCGGCCGAGATCCGTGCTCCAGCGGGCACCGTACACGGTGTATCGAGCTTTCAGGTGCACATCTCCGATCACGACATCACCACGCCGGGCGATGCACCGAACGTCTTGGTGGCGATGAACCCGGCGGCGCTCATGGCCGACCTCGGCAGGCTCGAGCAGAACGGTCTGCTGATCGTCAACAGCGACGCCTTCACCGAGCGTGACCTCACCAAGGCCGGCTATCACGCCAATCCGCTCGAAGATGGTTCGCTGTCGAGTTACCGGCTGGTCGAGGTGCCGATGACCTCGCTCAGCAAAGGAGCGGCGATGCCGCTCGGGGTCAAGGGCCGCGACGCGGAGCGCTCGAAGAACTTCTTCGCGCTCGGTTTGGTGTCTTGGTTGTATTCGCGTCCCACCGAGCCGACCCTCAAGTGGATCGATTCGAAGTTCAACGACCTCGTCCGGATCAGCAACATCGCTGCCTTCCATGCCGGGTTCCACTTCGGCGAGACCACCGAACTGTTCGACCATCCCTATCAGGTACGCCCAGCCAAGTTGCCGCCCGGCGAGTACACCAACATCAACGGCAACCTCGCGCTGGCGTGGGGTCTGGTGGCTGCCGGGCAGTTGGCGAAGCTGCCGCTGTTCCTGGGCAGTTACCCGATCACGCCAGCGAGCGACATCTTGCATGAGTTGTCGAAGCACAAGAACTTCGGGGTCCGCACACTGCAGGCCGAAGACGAGATTGCTGCTGCAGGTATGGCGCTCGGCGCAGCGTTTGCCGGGCACATCGGGCTCACCACCACCAGTGGCCCAGGCGTCGCGCTGAAGAGCGAGACCACCAGTTTGGCGGTGTCGCTCGAGCTGCCGTTCGTACTCATCGACATCCAGCGCGGCGGGCCATCCACCGGTCTGCCTACCAAGACCGAAGCGGCCGATCTCAACATTGCCATGTTCGGTCGGCACGGCGAGGCACCGGTACCGGTGATCGCCGCGTACAGCCCATCGCATTGTTTCCACGCAGCCATCGAGGCGGTACGCATCGCGTTGAAGTACCGCACACCGGTCATCCTGCTCAGCGATGGCTATCTGGCCAATGGGTCAGAGCCGTGGAAGTTGCCCGACGTCGACACCCTGCCCGACATCTCCGTGCAGTTCACGACGGAAAAGAACCATGTTGCAGCGGACGGCACGGCTGATTTTTGGCCGTATCTACGTGACCCCGAAACGCTTGCCCGTCCGTGGGTCATCCCGGGTACCCCGGAACTGATGCACCGCATTGGCGGCATCGAGAAGCAGGACGGCACCGGCAATATCGACTACACCCCGGCGAACCACTCCAAGATGGTTCACCTTCGCGCCGACAAGGTGGCCCGTATTGCCAACGACCTGCCACCCACCGAGGTAGTCGGCGACGTCGATGCCGAGGTGTGCGTGCTCGGCTGGGGTTCCACATGGGCCGCTATCGACGCAGCCGTGCAGGTCTCCCGACGCCGTGGGGTCAAGGTCGCGTGGGTGCATCTCACCCACCTCAACCCACTGCCCAACGATCTGGGTGATGTGCTCCGCCGGTATCGCAAGGTGCTGGTCCCAGAGCTCAACATGGGGCAGTTGTGCCGCATCATTCGCGCCGAATACCTGATCGATGCGAAGTCGATCAGCAAGGTACAGGGACTGCCATTCACAGCAGCCGAACTGGAACACGAGATCGAAGAGGCCCTGCGATGAGCGATACCACCATCTCACTCACCACCAAAAAGGACTGGATCAGCGACCAAGAGGTGCGCTGGTGCCCGGGTTGCGGTGACTATGGCGTCATGCAGGCGGTGCAGCAGTTGATGCCAGAACTGAACGTGGCACCCGAGAACGTCGTGTTCGTGAGCGGTATCGGCTGCTCCAGTCGGTTCCCGTACTACATGAACACCTATGGCGTGCACAGTATCCACGGTCGTGCTCCGGCGCTGGCCACCGGTATTGCTGTGGCCAGGCCCGACCTCGATGTGTGGGTCGTCACCGGTGATGGCGACGCGTTGTCGATCGGTGGCAACCACCTCATCCACGCGCTGCGTCGCAACGTCAACCTGACGATCTTGTTGTTCAACAACCGGATCTACGGTCTCACCAAGGGCCAGTACTCACCGACATCCGAGCAGGGCAAGGTCACCAAGAGCACGCCGTTCGGTTCGCTCGACCTTCCCTTCAATCCGCTCTCAGTGGCCATCGGGGCCGAAGCCAGTTTCGTAGCACGAACGCACGACCTCGACCGTAAGCACATGATGGAAGTCATCGGCGCGGCACACGCCCATCGGGGCGCTTCGTTCGTCGAAATCTTCCAGAACTGCAACGTGTTCAACGATGGCGCATTCGACGACATCATCAGCCGCCAAGTACGCGAAGAGATGGTCATCGACCTGAAGCACGGACAGCCGATCCGGTTCGGTGCCGAGGGGCACCGCGGTGTGATGATGCGGTCCGATGGCCAACTCGAACTGGTCGAAGTGGCCGATGTCGGTGAAGATCGACTCCTGGTCCACGATGCCCATCGGCCCGATCCCAGCTTGGCGTTTGCGCTCGCCAGGCTGTCGCACGACGACCATTCGGCCACACCGTTCGGGATCTTTCGTTCCGTCGACCGTGGTGACTACGGCACGTTGGTGGGTCGGCAGATGGCCGAGGCATCAAGCAAGAAGGGCCCTGGAGACCTTGCATCGTTGTTACGCAGTACTGGCACCTGGATGGTCGACTAAGCGTTGCTGAGCGTCACCGAACGGTAGTTGCGCCACCGGTGTACCGGTCGAGCACGTTGCGCGTCACCTGCGCCACAGCCGGGTCGTCGGCGAGACCGAACACCCAGTCGGTGGTGCCGACGGTGACGACCTCTCCGCCGGTTGGGCCGAATGGCCGACAGGTCAACATCACCGCGTTGCCATGCCGACATCGGGCCAACGAGTCGACATCGACCCGCCCGAACAACCTGGCAGCGATGAACTCGATGTCACCCTGGTCGTCGAGCGCGGCGATCGAGGCAGGGTATTCGCCCATCGCCAAATTGGTCGATGGGGTGAAGGCCACCACCTCGATGTCGGCCGGTGTTCCATCGCCACCGACCGCAACCGGGAGTTGGTACTCGTCGAGACCGAGTCGGCACCCGACGGTCTCGTAGCCGACGACGCCCTCCTTGGCTCCTAGTAGGTCGCCATAGCGCAGTCCGGTGCCGGCGAACAGCCAATGCGAGTCGCGGTACACCGTGAACGCCCCCGAGCCGCGAGCGGTGGCGGCGCCGAACCGGTTGTACAGCCCCCATGCCGATCCGGCACCCAGTATCGCAGTTTCGGGTCGGCCGACCAGTGGGTCGCACCACATGCCGGTCATCGTTGCCTCGTGCTCGGTGCCGACGACGGGGTCGACCTCGTGGGCTGCGTACTTGTGGCAGACCAGCGCTCGACGGTCGTCAACCAGGCGGACCTGCCAGAACATCGTGTTACCGGAGAACGTGGCTAGGTTGCCGCCACCACGCACGTAGGTTTCGATTGCGTCGCGCTGGCCCGCCGACCAGTACTCGTCGTGGCCCACCCCGAGAACGAGTTGATACCCGTCGACGATGCTGGGTTGCTCATCGAGGTCGCTCGATACGGCGTAGTCCATCTCGAAGCCGAACTGCTCGGCCCATTCCACGAATCGACGTTCGTAAGTGAACCAGCCGGTCGACCCCATGAACCCGGGGTAACCGTTGGCCATGCGGTACTCCTGATAGATCTGCCCATCGGAGTCGGGGGCCTCACCCCAACGCGCCGGGCGAGCCTTGCGGTCGTCGCGTTCCGTCGCCGGCCGGATGATGGTGCCTCGGCCGAACGGGCGCTCGAACGACACCCGGTGGCCGCCCGTGTACAGGCTCTTGCCACCCCAACTGTTGTAGGCGTGATAGGTGTTCGTGGCGAGTACGAGCAGCACGCGGGCGGTGCGCTGCGATGGCCGCACGACGAAGCCGCCATGACCGACACAGCGGTCGACGGGCGCATCGTGTACCCGTACTTCGACATGGTGGAATCCGCTGCGCCACTCGTCGGGGATGGTGATCGACACCGAGGCTGGCCAACCACAACCATTCGCGTCGGCGTCGGGCGGGGTGGGGTGATGTGTACCTTGCAGACCCTGCTGGCTCCACACGAGTGTCCGCTCGGCGCCCCAGCGGTGGATCGTCACGTCGTACCGAGCACTGCTGGTCGACACATGAATCGTGAGTTGGTCGCCGGGCTGGTAGCTCAGTCGGCCGCAGTAGGCTTCGACAGCGTCGTAGTTGGTGATGTCGTCAGTCATGCCAGCGTGCGATCTTTCTCGATGACAATAATGCCGTGATCGCTGATGGTGTAGTCGCGTGCATCGGCTGTCTGGTCGAATCCGGCACGGAACCACGGCGGGACATCGACGTTCTTGTCGATGATGCACCGGTTGAGCCGGGCCCCGGCACCGATCCGTACCCCGGGGAACAGGATCGAGTCGGTCACGTGAGCGTCGTGGTCGATGATCACCCCAGGGCCGACGATCGACCGCTCGACATGCGAGCCCGAGACGATCGAACCCTGGCAGAGCAGGCTGCCGTCGACGTGCGCAGGCTCGCCTGCAGCACCGCGAGAGATCTTGGCTGGCGGCAACGACATGTGGCTGGTGTAGACGGGCCAATCGTTGTTGTAGAGGTTGAACACCGGGACAGGAGCGAGCAGGTCCATATTGGCGTCGTAGTATGAATCGAGCGTGCCGACATCGCGCCAGTACCCTTTTTCGCGTTCGTCCTGACCCGGCACGATGTTGGTGGAGAAGTCATAGACATGCGCTTGGCCAGCGGCGGTGAGTGCGGGAATGATGTGACTGCCCAGGTCGGTGTAGATGTCGTCGTCGCCTGTGGGGGAGACGATGTCGACGAGTGTCTTGGTGTTGAACACGTAGTTGCCCATGCTGGCCAGGCAGCGGGTGTTGTCGCCTGCCATCGTGGGCGGGTCGGCTACCTTTTCGTGGAACGCGATGATCTGGCCCGTGGGACCGGCCTCGATGACTCCGAATGACTTCGCGTCTTCGTACGGCACGGGAATCGCGGCCACGGTGACACCGGCACCGGACTGCAGGTGCTGCTCGACCATCTGACGTGGGTCCATCCGGTAGATGTGATCAGCACCGAACACGCAGACTACGTCGGGGTCTTCGTCGCCGATGAGGTTCAGGTTCTGGTAGATCGCGTCGGCCGAGCCGGCAAACCAGTGCGGCCCGCGCCGCATCTGTGCGGGCACCGGCGTGACGTAGTTGCCGAGCAAGGTCGAAAACCGCCAGGTCTGGCTGATGTGTCGGTCGAGGCTGTGGCTCTTGTACTGCGTGAGTACGACGATCTTGAGATACCGGGCGTTCGCGAAGTTGGACAGTGCAAAGTCGATGATGCGGTAGCTGCCACCGAACGGAACGGCCGGTTTGGCCCGGTCCTGGGTGAGTGGCAGCATTCGCTTGCCTTCACCGCCGGCGAGAACGATCACGAGCACTTTCGGTTCAGCCATAGAACCGGAAATGTATCGCGCCGGAAGCGGGGAGCGATCGATGGGCTACGTTTATGGGCGTGACCAGTTGTCGAACCGCTGACCGCTGACATGCGCGTGCTCTTTGTCACTCCGGAGTGCTACCCCCTGGTCAAGACCGGTGGCCTGGCCGACGTCGCCGGAGCGTTGCCGCTCGCGCTTGCCGCGGCTGGTATCGATGCTCGAGTGTTGTTACCCGCCTACCCGGGCTTGCTGAGCAGAATCACGGGTCCAGTGGTGGCATCTACGATGCCCGATCTGTTCGGTGGCAAGGCCCGACTCATCGCCGGTCGTACCGTCGATGGGTTACAGGTCGGTCTCCTCGACGCCCCGCACCTGTACGCCCGTGATGGTGGCCCATACCTCGGCCCGGATGGCTTGGATTGGCCAGACAATGATCTCCGATTCGCGGCGCTCAGTTGGGTTGGCGCTCAGGTGGCGCGTGGTGCCATCACCGGATGGGCACCTGATCTGGTACATCTCCACGACTGGCAGTCCGCGCTCACCGCGGCCTACCTGCACATCGGTTCGACTCCGACTTCGCCGTCACCGCCGAGTCTGCTCACGATTCACAACCTCGCGTTCCAGGGTCTGTTTCCAGTCGACCGCGTGGCGCACCTGCGCCTGCCTCCGGGTTTGGCGCCGATAGGTGACCTCGAGTACTACGGCCAAATCAGCTTCCTGAAAGCCGGGGTGCGCTATGCCGATCATCTCAGCACCGTCAGCCCGACCTACGCACGCGAGATCGTCACCCCGGAGAACGGGATGGGCTTCGATGGGCTGCTGCGCGCCCGTGCCGGGCAACTCACGGGCATCGTCAACGGCATCGATGACTCGGTCTGGGATCCCGCCACCGATCCGCACGTGGTGGCGCCGTACAACGCGCGCAAACTGGGTGTGAAGGCAGTCGACAAGGCGGCGCTGCAAGGTGAACTCGGTCTCGAACTTCGAGCGGATGCCCCGCTGTTTTGTGTGGTCAGCCGACTCACTGCACAAAAGGGCCTCGACCTGTTGCCAACGGTGCTGGCCTCGATGATCGCACGTGGGGCGCAGTTGGCCGTGCTCGGTGCTGGCGACGCACATCTCGAGGCGGCGTTGCTGCGTGCCGCAGCACAACACCCTGGCCAGGTCGCCGTGGTGGTCGGTTACGACGAACCGCTGTCGCACCGTTTTCAGGCCGGTGCCGATGCGATCGTCGTACCGTCCCGGTTCGAACCGTGCGGGCTCACCCAGTTGTACGGGTTGCGCTATGGCACGGTACCGATCGTTGCTCGCGTCGGTGGTTTGGCCGACACCGTGATCGACGCTAATGAGGCAGCGTTGCGCGACGGCGTGGCCACCGGGTTTCAGTTTGCGCCGGTCGATGCATCGGCGCTGTCAGTCGCGATCGACCGGGCGATCGATCTGTACGCCGACCAGCGAGCATGGCAACGGCTGCAACGTCGAGCGATGACACGCGATGTCGGCTGGTCTACCGCTGCTGCCAAGTACGTCGATCTGTACGAACGCCTTGTCGTTACGGCTCCACGATCGTGAAACCACCCATGAACACGTCGAGATGATCGAGAATCTGGCGCAGCGCGGCAATCTCGCCCTCTACGATCAACTCACCGGCGCCCACCGCGATGTCCAGCGTGGTTTCACCGGCAACGACGGCCGAGAACACCTCGCGGGTGGTGGTGATGTTTACATCGGCGCCTGGTTCGTGGCGCCCGGCCACGTAGTGCAACGTGCGGTTCGACATGCCGAGCAACCATTGCTCGTCGAGGTCGGTGAACGTGCAGTTGATCGTGATCTGCACGCCCGCGACCTCGTCGGCCAGCAGGCGCACGGCCATGGTGTTGAACAGTTGGTCGATCGGTAGGGCGCGGACCAGTCCGCGCCGGGCGGCTGGATATCGTGGCGGCGGGCCCGAGCGCAGTTCCTGGGCGCCCATCAGATACGCGTTGCGGAACGTGGCGGATTCGCTCTGGTACCCGAGTTGTTCGAGAGCGTCGGCCTGCAGCGCTCTGGCAGCGAGGTTGGTCGGGTCGGCGAACACGAGGTGGTTGACCAGTTCGGTGACCCACCGGTAGTCGCCGGAGTCGTAGGCGATGCGGGCCTTGGCGAGTAGGGCGTCGGCACCACCGGCCAGATCGACATAGCGGGTGCCGGCTTCGACAGGAGGGTGTGGGTGCAGTCGCGCTGGGTTGCCGTCATACCAACTGAGGTAGCGCTGGTACACGGCTTTAATGTTGTGGACGAGATGGCCGTAGTAGCCGGTGGTGTGGCTTTCGGTACGGAACTCCGCGGGCAGCGACAACATGTCGGCGATCTCCGGTGCGGTGTGGCCGTGGTTCGCCAACCGCAGCGTCTGGTCGTGGATCCAACGGTAGAGATCGCGTTGCTGGATGAGAAAGCCGCGTACGTCGTCGGAGCCCCACCGCGGCCAGTGGTGCGAGGTGAACATCACCGCTGTGTCAGCCGCGAACAGTTCGATCGCCTGATCGATGTAGGTCGACCAGGCCAGCGAATCGCGAACCTGTGCACCGCGGATCGGTACGAGGTTGTGCATGTTGTGCGAGCAGTTCTCGGCCATGCACAGCCAACCGTGGTCGGGGAAGAAGAAGTTCATCTCTGCCGGAGCTTCGGTTTCGGGTGTGAGTTGGAACACGATCCGAATGCCGTCGACGACGAGTTCCTGTCCGGTGTGCGTGATGTCCTGCGTCGGTGCGATCAGGCCCGATAGCGCCAGCGGCACCCCTTTGCCGAGACCGCAGTCGACATGGCCTCGCGGTCCGGGCGCAAGCAACGGGCCGAACTGGTACAGCGCGCGCCGGGTCATCGCATTGCCCGCCAGCAGGTTCTCGGCGACGGTTTCGCGCATGAAGTGTTCGGGAGCGATCACCCTGCACCGACCGGCATCGACATCGGCCTGTGTGGTCACGCCGAGCACGCCGCCGAAGTGGTCGAGGTGCGAGTGGGTGTAGATCACTGCAGTCACCGGCCGTTCGCCCAACTGTGCGTTCGCCAAGGCAAGGCAGTCGCGTGCGGTCGCTGTAGCCGTGAGCGGATCGATCACTACCCAACCCGTCTCACCAGCGATGAAGGTGATGTTGGAGATGTCATACCCGCGGGCTTGCCACACTCCCGGTGCCACTTCGAACAGCCCATGGATGTTGTTGAGTTGCGCCTGACGCCACAGGCTTGGGTGGACGGTGTCGGGACTCGGCGCATCCGGGGTGATGAAATCGTACTTCGCCGTGTTCCATGCCTGGCCGAATTCGCCCTCGATCACGCCGGTCGGGTGAGTCGCGATCAAGCCGCGCGACGCTCGTTCGAAGTCGGCGGTGTCGAACTGGAACGACGCTGCTGCGTTGTGCGATCGGGTCTGTGGGGATGCATCGTGTGGTCCGGCGGTCGTCACCGATGAAGTCTCTCAGATTGGTTACCCGGTGACGTAAGCGTCGGTTACTGCCAGCGCCTCGTCGATGATTGCCAGACCCTGACGAACCTCGTCGATCGAGGTGGTACATGGCGGCACCACGTGGAGACGGTTGAAATGGACGAAGGGCCACAACCCCGCCGCCTTACACGCTGCCGCGAGGTCGCCCATCGGCTTGGCGGCAGCGCCGGCCGCGTTGAACGGCACCATCGGCTCACGGGTGTCGCGATTGCGGACCAGTTCGATGGCCCAGAACACGCCGAGCCCACGCACGTCGCCGACACACGGGTGCTTGGCCTGGATCTTGGCTAGCTCCGGCCCGATCAGTTCGGTGCCGAGCAGGCGAGCGTGCTCGACGATGCCTTCTTCTTTGAAGATGTTGATGCTGGCCACGGCTGAGGCGCAAGCCAGCGGGTGGCCGGAATAGGTGAGCCCGCCGGGGAATGCCCTGTCATTGAAGCTGTCGGCCACATGACGACCGATCACGACCCCGCCGAGCGGGAGGTAACCGCTGTTGACCCCTTTGGCGAAGCAGACCAGGTCGGGGCGAACGTTCCAGTGCTGGAAGGCGAACCACTCGCCGCACCGACCGAACCCCGCCATCACTTCGTCGCAGACGAGCAGAATGCCGTGTTGATCGCAGAGGTCGCGGACGCCCTGCAGATAGCCGGGCGGCGGTACCAGGATGCCGTTCGTACCGACGACGGTTTCGAGCACGATGGCGGCCACCGTATGCCCGCCTTCCACCATCAGCGTGTCGGCGAGATGAGTGAGCGCGCGCTCGGTCTCTTGGGTTTCGGTCGCGGAATGAAACGCGCTGCGGTAGGGGTACGGGCCCCAGAACTTGACGATGCCTGGTGCCCCGGGCTCGCTCGGCCACCGGCGCGGATCGCCTGTCATCTGGATGGCCGCCGCAGTTCCCCCGTGGTAGCTGCGGTACATCGTGAGCACCTTGTGCCGGTTTGTATGCAGGCGGGCCATCCGGACGGCGTTCTCGGTGGCCTCGGCACCGCCGTTGGTGAAGAACACCATGTCAAGGCCCTTGCCGTCCCACGATGCGTCGGCACAGAGGTTGGCGGCCTCGCTGATCAGCCGAGCGGCCTCGCTGCGCGCCTCGTTCGCATGAAACGGCGCAATGGTGCACAACGTGCCCGCCTGCTCTTGGATCGAGGCAACGAGCTTGGGATGCTGATGGCCGATGTTGACGTTGACGAGTTGGCTGGAGAAGTCGAGGTAGCGTCTTCCGTTCTCGTCCCAGATCCAGCTGCCGAGGCCACCGGCAATGACGATCGGGTTGAGCGTGGCCTGCGCACTCCACGAGTGAAAGACGTGGGCACGGTCGTTGGCGTAGGCGTCGGAAGGACGGGTTTCGAGCGCAGTCATGACCTCATCGTATTCGATGCAGCCGAAGCTGGACAGACCGACGTTCGTTACCGTCCAAAATTCTGGGCTAGATCTCCCGTGCCGCGACCGCATCGGTTGTTCGGGTTGGCAAGGGGGAGCACGGCTCTCATTGACCTTACTCCGAAACAACGGCTGGTCGTCGAGGCGCACCCAGGTGCCGGGCAGGGACGACAGATGAAGGGGTGAGTCGTTTCCGCGTATTTCGGAGCAAGGTGAACGCGCACGAGATGGGGCCGGGGGTGGCCCTACTCAAGTCACACAGAACGCAAGTTCCTCATGGCCTTCCAGTTGATGCACCGCCAGCGCATGGATGCGCCAAGTGACCCTGGCACGATCTCGTACACGCCTCGCCGAACCCGGCGAACCCGTCCGAGTGAATGTTGGTAGGCCAGCACGTCGGCGATCACCTTCGCCGGACTTCGTGCCAACCGTGGGTTCGTGCGGACGCCAGCGGATCGCAACCTTGTTTCGATCTCTGCGGCGGCCAACGGACGTGGTGAGTGCAGCAGCACCCCGAGGACTGCCCTGCGTAGATCGATGTTGAGCACCTCTGCAGCTTCATTCCCAGTCTCACTCATGGTCATTGAGGGACACCGACCCTGCCTTTGGGGAAACGTTGTGGTGGGCCCTCGGACCCTTGCGCTCTCGGCCTGCAGGGTGGATCATCATCTCGGGAGATCTACCCGGAGGTGAGCGATGAACGAGCAGGTCGCACGAGCACGATTGGAAGAAGAGCGCGTCCATGTCAGCGAGGAGCTGGCGGCGGTGCGATTCGATGCGGGCGTCACGGCCCCGGATGCCACGTTGGCAACATACGATCGCGAGGGGCAAGACGATGTTGACGTCGCATCGGTGACGGTCGATCGTGAGATGGCCCGCTCGATCGATCTCGATCTACGTTCTCAGCTGGACGAGATCGATGCTGCACTCCACCGACTCGATGCGGGTCGGTACGGGCTTTGTGCTTCGTGTGCCCAGCCGATCGCAGGGGAGCGCCTCGATTCCTTGCCATGGGCGCGCCTGTGCATCGACCACGCCAAGGTCGCCGAATACCGAGATGTCAGAGTGCTGGCACCCGATGCTCCGGCGTACCTACTGGCTCAAGCGCACGACAGCGACGACGAAGACGGTATCGATCCTGACGAGGCCGGCGCCGAGGAAGACGCCGTTCATCTGCGGTGATCACGCAAGGTTGGGTCAGGCAAGGTCGGGTCAGGCAAGGTCGGCGATCGCAGCCGCGACTGCCAACACTCGTTGTGCGTTGGCGACGTGGAGGTTTTCGATCATCCGACCATCGACGGTGACCACACCGCGGCTCGCGGCCAGGCCTTCGTTGAAGGCCGCGATCACCCTGCGAGCGTAGTGCACCTCGTCCTCGGTCGGTGCCCACACCTCGTTGGTGATGCCGACTTGGCCGGGGTGGATCAGGGTCTTGCCGTCGAAGCCCATCTCGAATCCCTGGACGCACTCGGCGCGAAATCCGTCGAGGTCCTGTACGTCGTTGTAGACACCGTCGAGGATCGCTTTGCCTGACTCGCGGGCCGCTGCGAGGGCAGAAGCAAGATGCGGAATCAAGGGATGCCGGCCGCCTGCTCCGAGCGATGACCTGAGTTCTCGAGCGAGATCGTTGGTGCCCATCACCAATACCGCAACGCGTGGATGGGCGGCGATCGCCCGAACATCGAAGATCGCCGTTGGCGTTTCGATCATCGCCCAGATCGTCAGCGCGTCGGGCGCCCCGGCGGCGGTGAGCCTCGATGAGATCTCGTCGAGGTATGCGACGGACCCGACCTTCGGGATCACGACCGCCGAGGCACCCGACCGTGCTGCAGCGACGAGATCGTCTGCGCCCCAGGGTGTGTCGAGGCCGTTGCAGCGGATGGTCAGCTCACGGTGTCCGTATTCGCCAGAACCGGCTGCAGCGACGGCGTTGGGTCGAGCGGCCATCTTGGCATCGGGGGCGACGGCATCTTCGAGGTCGAAGATGATCGCATCGGCAGCGAGCGACTTCGCCTTCTCGAGCGCGCGCTCGTTGGCCGCAGGCATGTACAGCACGGAGCGGCGGGGGCGTAGATCGATCATTCGAGATCTCCTGTTCAGGCCGAGAAGCCGTAGCCAGCGGCGAGTTCGGGGTCGCGGGCGGCGAGTTGGCGGGCCAGTTCGACCACGACCTTGCACTGTTTCACCGAAGCGTCATCTTCCATTTTTCCATCGAGCATGATCGCCCCGGTTCCATCGCCCATGGCGTTGATCACCCGCATCGCCTGAGCGACGTCGGTGGGGCGGGGACTGAACACGCGCTTGGCAATATCGATCTGCACCGGGTGCAGGCTCCACGCCCCGACGCAACCGAGGAGGTAAGCGTTGCGGAACTGGTCTTCGCAGGCGAGCGTGTCCTTGATGTCGCCGAACGGTCCGTAGAACGGCAAGATGCCGAACGTGACGCATGCATCGACCATCCGCGCAATGGTGTAGTGCCAGAGGTCCTGCTGGTAGGTGGTCCTGGGCGCGTCCGGCTCAGCGGCGTCTGGATCGGCGCGCACCAGGTAGTCGGGGTGCCCGCCACCCACGCGGGTGGTCTTCATCCGTCGGTTCGCGGCCAGGTCTGCCGGCCCGAGCGACAGACCCTGCATCCGTGGTGATGCGCCGCAGATCGCTTCGATGTTGGCAACACCCCGGGCTGTTTCGAGGATCGCGTGGATGAGCAATGGCTTCTTGAGCCGCGCCTTGGCTTCTAACTGGGCGAGGAGACGGTCGACGTAGTGGATGTCTTCCGGACCTTCGACCTTGGGGATCATGATCACATCGAGTCGATCGCCGATCTCGGTGACCGAGGTGACAATGTCGTCGAGGCCCCACGGAGAGTCGAGGCTGTTGACCCGGGTCCAGAACTGGGTGTTGCCCATATCGACCGTACGTCCCACCTGAACGAGGCCTGCCCGAGCAGCTTCTTTGTCGGCGGCTGGTACACCGTCTTCGAGGTTGCCGAGGATGATGTCGACGGTTGGGACGAGGTCGGAAAGCTTCGCCACCATTTTCGCATTGGACGGCGGAAAGAAGTGGATCATCCGGCTGGGGCGGAATGGGATCTCGCGGATCGGCTCGGGGGCACCGACGGCGAGTGGCTTGAAGAAGTCTCGTTGGCTACGCACAAGATGCAAGGGTAGAGGTGTGAGTGACTTCGACGGAATTTTGTTCGATGCCGGCGGCATCTTGGTGCTGCCCGATCCGGACGTGCTCGGCCCACTGCTGGCCTACTACGGCGGTGACCCCACCACTGCACGGCTTGTTCGGGCCCACTACGCAGCGATGGCGGTGAAGAGCTCCTCTGGCGTCGGCGAGACGTTCTGGGGCGAATACAACCATGCCTATGTTCGTTCGGTCGGGGTGCCCGATGGCGACGTCGACGCGGCGGCCACCGCGCTCGAACACACGAGAAACGCATACCTGTGGCGCTGGCCCATCCCGGACAGCGTCACCGCACTGTGGGCGCTACACGCTGCCGATGTACCGATCGGCGTGGTGTCCAATGCCAGTGGGCAGATCGAGGACACGTTACGGCGTAGCGGTGTCTGCCAGGTCGGTGCGGGCACGGCAGTACCGATGCGGGTGATCATCGACAGCCATGTCGTCGGTGTGTCGAAGCCGGACCCGCGGATCTTCGACCCGGCGCTCGTGCGGTTCCCAGGCATCGACCCTGGGCGGATCGCGTATGTGGGCGATTCGGTCACGATGGACGTTGGTGGTGCCAGGGCAGCCGGTCTGCATCCGATACTGCTCGACCCGTTCGACGATCACCCGGCGGCCGACTTCCAGCGGATCCGGTCGTTGATGGAGTTGCTCACATGAGTGACCCGGTGCGGGCGGTGGCTACACGGTCAGCGTGCACCGTCTTGATCGCACAGCCGTCGAGCGATCACCTTGAGGCAGAGGGTTTCGTCGGCACCTTCGAAAATGCTGAGCACTCGGGCGTCGACGTAGAGCCGACTGACCGAGTACTCCTCGGCATAGCCGTATCCACCGTGAATCTGTAGCGCTTCGCGGGCCACCCACTCGGCAGCCCTACAGACGTAGGCCTTGACCATGCTGGCTTCCGTTGCTCCCTCGCCCTTGGCCATCAGTTTCGCCACGGTGTACGAGAACTGGCGGCCGGCTTGGATGAGCACCGCCATGCGGCCGAGTTTCACCTGCGTAAGTTCGTACTCCATGACCTGCTTGCCGAACACCGTACGGTTCTGGGCGTAGTCGAGCGCGGCCTCGTACGCGGCCTGCATGAGGCCGACCGCACGAGCAGCGGTCTGTAACCGACCGTTCTCGAAGCCCTCCATCTGGAAGTAGAAGCCCTTACCGATGCCTGCTTCTTCGCCGATCAGGTTTGCTGCGGGGACCCACCAATTGTCGAGCGCAATCTCGTAGCTGTGCATGCCGCGGTACCCAATGGTGTCGATCGGGCGGCCCTCCATCTTGCCACCGGTGTCGGGCTGGGTGAACTCGAACCCGTGTGACTCGCCGCGTGGTTTGGGCACGATGAACAGGCTCAGCCCACGGTGGGTCTTCGAACGGTCTGGGTCGGTACGCGCGAGCAGCATCAAGACGTCGGCGCGGGCACCGAACGTGCACCATGTCTTCACGCCGTTGATGACGTAGCCGTCGACACCGTTGGGACCGGGCGCAGCGGTGGCGGTGACCTTGATGCCGGCGACATCGCTCCCGAAGTCTGGTTCGGTCACCGCTACAGCCGCCATGACCTCGGCAGAGGCAAGTTTGGGGAGCCATTCGTTCTTCTGTGCTTCGGTACCGCCCTTGACCAGTGCCCGGGTGAGGATTTCAGGGCGCGTGATCAGTGAACCGCCGATGCCGAGCGAGGCCCGGCTCAACTCTTCGGTGGCGACCACCATGCCGATGTACTCACCGTCGCCGCCCTCGCTGTAGCCGCCGTATTCGGCGGGCACGCTGAGACCGAACACGCCCATTTCGGCGAGGCCGGTAATGATCTCTTCGGGAACTTCTTCGTTGAATCGGTGGACGTGCTCAGCGCGGGGCTTGATCTCGTTGTCGGCAAACGCGCGGAACGTGGCCTGCACCATCTCATAGTCGTCGTCGAGGTGGCGCGGCCCGGGAGTAGTGGCGAGTGAGGCCACGAAGGCAGGGTCACGGTAGGAGGCAAGGAATGGGTGCGCGTCGCGAAGGGGTGCCACTTCGATGCCCCACATCGCCTCGCGCCCGGCAATGCGGGTGATCAGGTCGTGCACCATGTCGGCCGTGAAGGCACAGGTGATCTTGGCTTCGATGTCGCCTTTGGCGCCGTAGTCCAGGAGTGATCGCGCCGTGTACACCTGGGCGGAGGCGTGGGCCAGGTCGTAGGCGAGTGTCTGGTTACGATCGGGCCCGCCAGTGGCATTGAGGTGGCTGACCGCTCGGCCAACCACGCCGTCGGCGAGGGTGATCACGTCGGCTGCGGCATGAAGATCGGGAGCGCTCATCGCTGCGAACTCTACTGAGCTCCACCTCCGGACACATCGCTGGGGTCGGTGTGCCAGGCTGTGACAATGGCCGCATCGCGATGGATGTTTCTCTGGATGACCGTCACCCGTAGCACCGCAGCCGTGACTGCAGCGATGGTGAGTAGCAGGGCGACGACCTGATACACCCGGTTGGTGACGTCGGTTCCGGCGAGGGCAGCGTGCACGCTCACCGACCAGACAAGGCCGTAGCTGATGACGTGGACCGCACGCCATAGGCGCTTGGGGAGTTTCTTCATCATCAGCGACGTGGCCTGCACGGCGATCAAGAGGTACAGCCCGATCACCCCGATCGCGACCGCGGTGGTCTTCCAGGATGAGGCACCCGGAACCAGGATCTCTTTCCATCCGAAGTGGAGGTAGTTGTCGGCGATGAGGCCGCCGAGATGCAGTCCGGTGGACACCACGGCCAGACCGCTGAGCCAGCGGTGCATCGCGAGTAGCCATGCCGGGCGGTCCAACGGCTTCAGCACTCGCGTCGCGAGCAGCACACCCCAGACGAGACTTGCGACGAGTAGCACCCAGGCGACGATGCCTGATGCTCGAGCGACGTACCACCAAGTTTGCGGATTCATCAGCTGTCCAGTCTCGTGGGTGTGGTGAACGTGCGCCATGCGTTGTTGACAACGGTCTCGCCGTCGAGCGTGACCGCTAACGCGCCGAGGCCGAGGTTGTCCAAATAGGGCAGAGCGTCCTCGGCGCCGCATACCATCACAGCTTTGGTCCAGGCCTCGGCCCAAGCTGTAGTGCCTGCGATGACCGTGGCAGCGATGAGCGGCGTGCGGGTGGGTAGGCCGGTCGCGGGGTCGAGCAGGTGATGCGCCGGTGTGCCGTCTGCGGCGGTCCACCGCCGGAAATGGGTGCCCGACGTTGCAACACCGCCGACATGCAGGCGCAGGGTCGCCAGCACTGATCCACCTTCGAATGGCGAGGCGACGTCGATCGCCCAGCCACCGTCTTGCGGGGCCGTGCCGGCAACACGGACGTCACCGCCAATGCTGACGAGGGCGCCCAGTGCTCCTGCGGCGAGCAACTCTTCGACGACGAGGTCGGCGGCGAGGCCCTTGCCGATGCCGCCGGCATCGAGCGTGGTTCCGGCCGGCAACTGCACGATGTGGCCCTCGGCGTCGACCCCGATGGTCTTCGGGGTCCCGCGCAACGAGGCGCCGGCGGGAACGGTGCTGACCTTCGTCGTGTCGAGCCAACTCGTTGCATCGCCGAGGCCGACGAGCGATCCGAGCAATGTCGGGTCGAAAGCCCCGTCGGTGGCCCACCACGACTCGATCATCGCCGTGACGAGACGCACGGTAGCGGGGTCGACCGGCACAGGCAGTGCGCTTGCGGCGTTCAACCGGCAGATGTCGCTGGTCGGCTGGAAGCGACTCCACCGACGTTCGAGATGTTCGATCCGTCTCCGTGCGACGCTGATCAGATCGGTTGCGGCGGCGCTGTCATGACTCACGACGGTAATCTGTGAAGCGCAGCCCATTGCGTGAAACGACTCGGTCGGGTCGACATGAGCGGTGGTGGTCATGTCAGTGGACATCTCAGGGTGCCGATGCGCTCGTGGTGGCGTTCGCCGGGGCCGGGGCCGGCGCGGGTGCCGGCGGGGGAGAAACGACGACCGCCACAACGACAGGAACAGGTGCGGGTGTCGGTGCTATGACAGCGGGTGCGGGTGCTGCGACGACGGGCGCGACGGGCGGTAGGCCGTGCGGGTTCCTGGCAACGGCGCCAGGAACTTCGGTGCTGACGGCGGGAATCGCCATGGGGACCGCTGCAGGGCCAACCGGCGAAACTGGTGGGAGAAGCGCAGTGACCGCGCGTTGAGCTGCGGCGTCGATCGCTGCCTGCGTGGCCGGGTCGAGTACGACTGGCCCCGGTGCCGCTGCTTCGGCCTGGTGTGCTCTGGCTTGCCATCCGATGACGGCCGTCATCCCGAGCACCGCAGTGGTGGTCAGCCCGGCCGTGATGATCTTGGCTGTGTGGGCGGGCTTGCCGCGACGAGCTCTTGGAACGGTCCGAGCGGGCAGGGTGCGACCCGCCGGAGTCGGTGTTTGCTCAGTCATCTTGGCCGCCCTCAGTGCCACCTTCGTAGGCATCCTCGCCGGAGTTGGTGCCGGTCGATGCAGCAGGGCTCGGGCTCGTCGACCCGCCACTCGCCGGGGTATCGATGCGGCTGGCCGCTACTGAGGTGCTGACATTGCCGTAGAGCAGGTTGGCGTGGAATTGGATTCGCACCGTGGCAGATTGGAACACCACGTCCATGTCCAGAGGTCCGGTGGACTGGGCCGAAGTCACCTGCCAACCGAGGTTCGGGACGGCGCTCACCAGGGCGAGCACATCTCCGGTGGTGTCGACGGTGACGAGGCCAGCCTCGCCGACCTGGAAGGCACGCTGTAGCGATGCCGCTGGTGCGAGGGGGGTGACAGCGAGGGGGGTGACAGCGAGGGGGGTGTCGGCGACTGGCACGATGATGGCGGGCGACGAGATGTGCTGCTTCGAACTGTCGAGCACCTGGGTGTTGACGAGTGCTGCTGCGGATCCGGCGGTCAGAACTCCGGCGACCGAGAGCGCTGTCGCGAGTCGGGTTTTCATGGTTGTCCTCCTGCTGCCCGCCCTGGGGGTCAGGGTCGGGTGGTTGGTGATGTGCTCACGGTACGTACAGGTCTTCCACGGCAGAGCCCAGTGATTTCCAAGAGACGGCCAAGAACTTGCCCGATTCCTGACTCGGCTCCCTGGACCACCGTCGTACCGGCAAACGGGACCCGATGTGGCAGGGTAAGCACCAATGATCGTTGCTCGTGTCGTAGTGCTGCTCGTCGGTGTCGTTCTCGTGATGCTCACGCTTGCCTCGGCGATCAAGACCGTCGTGGTACCAAGGGCGATCGTTAGCCGGTTGAGCCGGGTCCACTTCACCGGCTTCCGGCGGGTCTTCGACCTGTTCGCATCGCCGAAGCGTTCATTCGCGGATCGTGATCGGGTGATGGCGCTGTACGCACCGGTGGCGTTGGTCGCCCTTCCGGCTACCTGGGTTGTCCTTGCGATTGTCGGCTTCACCTGCATCTTTTGGGGATCTGGGGTCGACTCCTTGTCCGACGCGTTCGTCACCTCGGGATCGTCGTTGCTCACACTCGGGTTCCATATTCCAAACGGTGTTGGTTTGATCGGCCTGACCTTCGTCGAGGCGGGCATCGGCCTCGGCATCGTCTCGCTGATGATCTCCTACCTGCCCACGATCTATGGCGCATTCAGTCGACGCGAGGTGCTCGTCGGCATGCTCGAAGTGCGCGCTGGTTCGCCGCCGTCGCCGGTCGAACTACTGATCCGCTACATGCGCATCGGCTGGCTCGATTCGATCGACGAAGATCTGTTCGAGCCCTGGGAACCGTGGTTCTCCGACGTGGAGGAGAGTCACACCAGCCAACCCTCGCTGGTGTTCTTTCGGTCACCGCGCCCCGAACGGCATTGGCTCACCGCTGCCGGGTGTGTGCTCGACTCGGCAGCGTTCGTCTCGTCGTCGATCGAGCGGGAGCCAACGGGTGTGCCCGACCTGGTCATCCGTTCGGGCTTCATGGCGTTACGCCGGATCGCCGATTTCTTCCAGGTCGACTATGACCCCGACCCGGCACCGACCGATCCGATCCTGATCACTCGTGCCGAATTCGACCATGTGTGGGATCAACTCGCAGCTGCCGACGCGCCGTTGAAGGCAGATCAGGAGCAAGCGTGGCGTGATTTCTCGGGTTGGCGGGTGAACTACGACCGGGTGTTGGTGCGGTTGTGTGCCCTGACCCTTGCCCCACCGGCAACGTGGAGTAGCGATCTCGTGTCGCGGGATCGTCCCTAGCGGGGGGCGAACCTTTGTGCTAGCTCAGCCGACGAGGATGATGCTGGCGACAACGCTGGCGACTGCGACAGCAGCGGGCGTAAGCCACGCAGCCCCACTTGGAACCGGACGCCACTTGGGTGCGAGCATGACATACCCGCAGAGAGCACCACCAACGGCGCCGCCGAGGTGTCCGCCGATCGAGATGCCTGGGATGGCGAAGGTGATGAACAGGTTGAGCAGCAGCGTGGTACCGATACCGGTACTGAACACGTTGACGCCGCGCCGGTGCATGCCGATCGCCGCCGCCGCCAGTAGTCCGAACACCGCACCGGATGCGCCACCGGAAATGCCAGCGCCGTCGAGGATGAGCACGCCGAGCGAGCCTGCGAGGAGGCTTGCCCCGTAGAGCATCACGAACTGCGCCCGGCCGAGCGATCGTTCGAGCAGCTGACCCAACTGGTACAGCATGAACATGTTGAACGCAAGGTGCATGATGCCGAAATGAAGAAAGCCAGCCGTGACCAACCGGTACCACTCGTGGGTGTAGCCGAGCAAGGCTTTGTTGAGTCCGAGATCGAACTGTTGGCGGGTGATGCCACCGCGGCCGCCCAGGCTGCTTGAGTCGGACAGGGAGATCCAGGCGAACACGGCGACATTGATGCCGATCAGCACGAATGTGACGAGTGTGGACTGGCTTGCGTTCCAGCGCACCGCACGGGTCTTGGCGTCGGGTCGACCGGCCTTCGCGCAGTCGAGGCAGTGTGAGCCGACCGCGGCTCGAACCAGGCAGTCGCTGCACGCGGGCTTGCCGCAGCGCGTGCAGCTTCTTGCGCCCTCACGGTCGGGGTGTCGGTAGCAGGCGGGGATCTGCGGCGCCTGGGAAGGCGGCTGCGGCAAACTCATGCTCAGAGGCTATCGACCGCTTAGTCCGAGGATTCCGCGTGCGACGATTCGGTACTCGGGTCGACCAGCACCGGGTCGTTCAGCATCGGGTCGATCAGCATCGGCTGGTGGAGGCCCGCATCCCACCATCGCCGCAGTACCGCCCACGCGTAGATTCCGGTGCTATGTCCGTCACTCCACTCGATCGATAGGCCCCATGCGCCGCTGAGATGGGCGCCGCCCACCGAGATCGTGTCGGGAGCACCCGGAGCGGGCCACACATCGCGGCCGCGTTCACGCATACCGCGGCACGTGGCGCACGGGCAGGCGGCGCGAAGTTCGCGCACCGGAAACTCACAGACAACGCCGTCTTCGAACGTGATCGTGACAGCGCGGTTGCGATCGACGTCGATGTCGGACGGTGTGGTGGATGCGGTCACGTCACCAGCCTGCCGCTGTCAGCGCGATCGCGACGATGACGACTGCGATGATCATCGCGTTGTACACCGTATGGGCGGTCGTCGATTCGAACGTGGCCTCGACGCGTGAGCCAGTGCGATGAAAGGCGCGAAGATACGTCCACATGAAGTAGGCACCGCCGACGGAGAGCGCGAGCGCCGCGCCGATCGGGATGCCGATCAGTGCGTGCACCATTCCGAATTGGACGGTCTTGAGCACGCGTCGGCCGCGGCTCCACTGCTCGGCGCCCATCCTGAACATCCGCTCTTCTGCATGGGCGAAGAGCGGAAGTGCCGGTAGTAGGAGCATCATGAACACAGCGGGGACCAGCCACTCCCACACCGTGCCCGACGTTGTCTCCGATGATCCGAACACCGGGTTGCCCTGCCCGCCGAAGGCACTCCACCAGCCCCACCGTAAGCCGGGAATCATCAGCAGGGGAGTTGCGACGGCCAGCACTGCTGCGAGCACCAACGGCGCCGGCCAGACGTGGCGAAATCCGATGCGTCGTCGCACTTGCGAAATCACGGCTCGCCCTGCAACGCTGCGCGACACCCTGACGCCGGTGACGAGTCGTACGCCCATGAACCCCAGCACGGCAACGGTGACGATGGTCGAGACATCGAATGAGGAGGCGACCACTGAGCGCCAGTGTACGGACTCCGGCTACAGTCGGGCAGTCGGGCAGTCGGGCAGTCGACCGACGACGAATCGCGAAAAACGGGGGCAACTGTCATGGCATGGGATTTCGAGACTGATCCGGAGTTCGAAGAGAAGCTGGCATGGATGCGCACGTTCGTGCGTGAACAGATCATGCCGCTTGAGACGCTCGCAGATCATTGGCGTAGCCCCGGTGGTCGGACGAAGTTCGCAGAGATCACTGCGCCGATGAAGGATGAAGTGAGGCGGCAGGGATTGTGGGCTGCCCATCTGCCGCCCGACATGGGCGGACTTGGGTTCGGTCAGGTGAAGCTTGGCCTCATGCATGAGATTCTCGGGGCCACTCCTTATGGGCCGAGTATCTTCGGAAACAACGCCCCCGACAGCGGCAACGCTGAACTGCTGGCCGTCGGCGGAACCCCCGAACAGCAGGCGCAGTGGATGCAGCCGCTGCTCGACGGCACCATGCGCAGTTGCTTTTCGATGACTGAGCCGGGAGCAGGTGCCGATCCGACGCTGCTGTCCACCACAGCGACTCGTGACGGTGACGAATGGGTGATCAACGGCCACAAATGGTTCTCGTCGAACGCGTCCATCAGCGACTTCCTGATCGTGATGGTGCGAACTGGCGACAACGAAACCAGCGCGTACCGGAACTACTCGATGATCATCGTGCCGACCAAGACACCCGGTGTGAACATCCTGCGCGACGTGCCGACGATGGGTGAGCCCGATCACCGAACCGGTGAACCCGGTGGTCACGCAGAGATCCTGTACGAGAACGTGCGGGTGCCGTTCGACAACATCGTCGGCGGTGAGGCAGGCATCGGACAGGGATTCGCGCTCGCGCAGAAGCGGCTCGGACCGGGGCGCATCCACCACGCGATGCGCTGGCTTGGCCAAAGCCAGCGGGCGTTCGACCTGTTGTGTGAACGAGCGCTGACCCGCTACACCCACGGCTCGATCCTTGCCGAAAAGCAGATGGTGCAGGACTGGATTGCCGAAAGCTATGCCGAGATGCAGGCTGCACGCCTACTTACGCTGCAGGCCGCATGGAAGATGGATCAATTGCATGCCGCCGGTAAGCACTACAGCGACGCTCGGGTCGAGATCGGCGTGATCAAGTTCTGGGGCGCCAAGGTGCTGTACAACGTGATCGACCGCGCCATCCAGATCCACGGGTCACTCGGTTACACCACCGACCTGCCGCTCGAATCGATGTACCGCGCCGCTCGCGCCGCGCGCATCTACGACGGACCGGACGAAGTGCACAAGGTCACCGTGGCGCGCCAGATCTTGAAGCGCTACCGGCCGAGCGATCCGCCGCGTGAGCATGTGCCAACGCGTCGCGCCGCTGCGCTCGAGCAGTTCGCCGAGTACCTCGACGGTTTCGCCGTCAACAATTAGGCGGTCGTGGGTCTGACCTGGTCGTCCTGAAACTCGGCAACGGGTCAGGAGGCGGCGCGGGCGACGGCTCGTGAAACGAACGTCTTGGCACAGGCGGGTTCGCCGAGTAGGTAACCCTGCACCATGTCGCAACCAAGGATGCGCAGCCGGTGGAGTTGATCGGCAGCGGTGACCCATTCCGCCACGACCTGCATGTCGAGCGCGTGGGCCAACTGGATGATCGACCGAACGATCGGGTCGTCGTCGCCGATGCCCCCGAGATCGCGGGCGATGGTGCCGTCGAGCTTCAAGACGGTGGCACCGCACTGACGCAGTGTGGTGAGCGACGCGACACCGACGCCGTAGTCGTCGAGTGCGATCTGCACACCGAATCGCTTCAAGGTCTGAATCGCTCGCGTGGGACCCACTGCGGTATCGCTGATGGTGTGCTCGTCGAAGTCGAACGTGAGCTGATGTGGATGCAGTTCTCGCGAACGCACGAGCGCCAGCACTCGTTCGGCGAAGTCGCTCTCGGCAAGTTGGCGACCGGAGATGTTGACATGCACGCTGAACGTTCGGTCGACGAGCCCGGCGGCAATCCAGGCGGTGGTGTCGGTGCAAGCCTGTTCGAGTACCCAGTTGCCGATCGGCACGATTGCGCCAGACTCTTCGGCCAGCCGGATGAATTGCGCCGGTAACAGCTGGCCGCGTACGGGATGGTTCCATCGCAACAGCGCTTCGGCGCCCATCACGCGTCCGCCATGGGTGGACAGTATCGGCTGGTACACCACGGTCATCTCATCGTTTGCCAACGCACGCTCGAGATCGACAGCCAGTTGCTTCTGGTCGTCGCTGTCCGTGCGCATTGCCTCGGTGAACATCTCGCAACGCGATCGCCCGCGACGTTTGGCGGCGTACATCGCCTCGTCACTGTTGCGAAGCAGCGCAAGCGCAGCCTCGTGTGCTGGGTGCCGCTCGATCTGGTCGGCACCGGCGAGTGCGACACCCACGCTGACGGTCATCTCGACCTCGATCCCGCGGACCATCACGTTGCCCGATAACGATGCACGGACGCGCTCAGCGAGTTCGAGAGCAGAATGCTCATCGACGACATCGTGGCACAGTACGACGAACTCGTCGCCGCCGATCCGCGCGACGAGGTCGGATGGACGTGTGGCGAAGGCAAGTCGATTGGCCATCTGGATGAGCAGGGCATCGCCGACGTCGTGGCCGATGTTGTCGTTGATGTCTTTCAGTCGGTCGAGGTCGAGGAACAGCAGCGCGACCTTTCGCCGGGTACCGCGGACGCGCTCCAATGCATCGGCTACGCCTCGCAACAACCGGGTACGGTTGGGCAGGCCGGTGAGCGCATCGTGGGTTGCTTGGCGAAGCAATTCGCGTTGAACCTGATTGCGCATCGTGACGTCTCGGGCGGTGCCGCCCCAGTACTCGACCGTGCCATCGGGACCCCGGTGGATGATGAGATCAACCTCGAGCGTGCGTTCCAATGCATCGGGACCACGAAACGACACCTCGCCCGACCACTGAGTGGAAACCGGCGAGTCGATGAGCTCGCGAGGTACCTGGTCGCGGATGGTCTGCATGAGACCGCGAACCGATGGGTCGCGGACCAGATCGACCGATTCGTTGACTCCGAACAAGTCTTCGGCCGCTCTGTTGGCGAACAACGGTGCCCCGTTGCGGTCGAGGATGAGCACAGCGTCGGAGCTGGTGCCGACTACCCCGAGCAGGCGGCTGAGCAGCAATCGTTCAGCGATCTGCTCGGTGCTGTCGACGGCGACGCCGGCATACCCGACGACGCTTCCCATCTGGTCGAGCACGGGACTTGCGTCGATGCGCACCCACACGAGTCGGCCGTCGCGGTGCCACACCCTGAACTCGTTGTGGAAGTCAGCATTGCGTTCGCTGGCGTGCCGCCAGGCGAGTTCGGCAGCGGCTCGGTCTCCTGGGTGAGCATTTGCCCAAGGCACCGTGTGGCCTTCTGGCACTTCGCCGCCGAGGGCCAGAGCGCGAAATGGCCCATTGGCCGCGGTGATACGACCGTCGCGGCCCACCTGAAAGATGGCAACCGGTAGCGAATGCAACGATTGGTTGATGGGTGCTGTCCTTAGGGCGGTCAACGAGGTTACGCGACTGTACACGCGATCATGGGGGCGAGGTTCAACCTCTGCGGAACGTGGCGGTGATGGTCACCGAGTCGAACGTGGCCCCATCGACTGCAGCGAGCAAATCGGTGCCAAGACTGCCACCCGACAGCTCTGTCGCCTGGGCGAGGAAGTGGACGGTGAGGCGGTACGTGTGGTTTGATCCGGGCGGTGGGCACGGTCCGAAGTAGCCCTTCGTACCTGTCGAGTTCAACGCCACGATGGCACCATCTGGTACGACACCCCGGGTAAGTTCGGTAAGTTCGGTGGCGAGGGGATCGATACCGGCCATCGCCCAATGCACGAATCCGGGTGCGTCATCGTCGGTGAGCGTGACCGCTATCTCGGCAGTTCCGCCAGGCGCGTTCGTCCAACTGAGCGGCGGTGGCGTGTTGGCCCCATCGCAGGTGAACTGCGGATCGATCACACCACCGTCGGCAAACGACGACGTGAGCATCGCTGTCGTCGACCCCACCGACTCGGCTGGAAGGGTCTCGCCTGGGAGCGAGTTGGCAGGATCGGTCTCGGGAGGATCGAACCCGACGTCGCCGAACACGGGATCGACTGTGACGAGCGCTGGATCGACCGTGGTAGGTGGCGCGAGCGTTGACACGCTCGCGTTCTGATCGGGGCGAGCGGGCCGCAGCGTGCGCCCGTCGTCGTTGCATGACGTGAAGGCCAAGGCCGTCACCGTCACGAGGGCAGACAGGGCGACGATTGTTTCTCTGGCACGCACGGCGCTCGATCATACGGCGTCCAGTCGGCGGGAGAGGGTCGGCACGCTGGCTCCGGTTCGGTAGGCCGGATCGGTAGGGTTGCAGACTGTGACGGAATCCTCACGCTGCTTGCTGACTGTGCATGCCCACCCTGACGACGAGGCGTCCAAGGGAGCGCCGACCTGCGCGATGTATGCCGCGCTCGGTGTTCGTACCGTGCTGGTGTGCTGCACCGCCGGTGAGGAGGGTGATCTGCAGAACCCTGCATTGCGTGAACCTGGCCAACCGTTCCACGGGCTCGACGCGGCCGCCGACAAAGCGATGCTTGCTGCGCTACGGCCGGATGAACTGCGGCGCTCGGCGGAGATCATCGGATTTTCGCGGGTTGCGATGCTTGGGTACCGCGACTCGGGCATGGTCGATGCCGAGGCGAACCAGCACCCTGACTCGTTTCATATGGCGCCCCTCGACGATGCCACCGGCAGGCTCGTCGCGCTCATCCGCGAGGAACGACCGCAGGTGGTCATCACGTACGGCGACGACCAGCGCGGTTACCCGCACCCCGACCATCTCAAGGTGCACGACATTTCGGTGCTGGCATGGGAGTGCGCTGGCGACCCAGCATGGCGCCCGGAACTCGGACCCGCATGGCAACCATCAAAGCTCTACTACTCGGTGTGGTCGAGGGCGCGGCTGATCGCTGTCCACGAAGGCATGCTTCGTCTACGGGGCGAGTCGCCGTTCGATCAGGCGTGGCTCGACCGTGCCGGTGCCGATGAGCGGATCACCACCAAGCTCGACGTCGGAACCTACCTTTGGGCGCGTAGCGGTTCCCTCCGCGCCCACGCCACACAGGTCGATCCCAAGGAATCATGGTGGTTCGGTCTCGATGATCACCAACTCGCCGAGGTGTATCCATACGAAGACTGGATCCTGGCCCGGTCGGTAGTCGACGAACTCGGTCCCGACGAGATCGAGACCGATATGTTCGCTGGGATCGCAGCCGCTCAGGCTGGCGTAAGCATGGGTGGTGCCGCGGGTGGTGCGGGCGAATGAATGTTCAGTATCGCGTGGTGTTCGGCAAAAAGGATGAAGCGGTCGACGGCCCTGACGATGCCGACGTAGTCATCACGGTCGGTGTCGGCGACGCGGCGCTCGATCCGGCAGTGGCGTTCATGCAGGGCAAGTTGAAAGCTGTCGGCCACACCGGCCTGCTGTTCGAGTTGCTGCGTAGCGGCGAGGTGGCCGACGCGGTCAGCCGGCTCGCATTGCGGCCCTGAGTTCTCGGTAGCCGATCAACACTGCACCGCTGTCGGCGAGCAAGGTTCGTAACACCGGGTCGTCGGTCATGAGCCGGTAGTCGTCCACCCAGGCATCGGCCGATGAGGTGATGGCATGCACCTCGGCGGTGTCGATCGCCGGTTGCACATGGATCTCGGTCACCCCTGGCTGGAGGGCTGCCACAGCGTCGTACACACGTTGGCGGCTGCCGGCGCGCCAGTCATGGTCGAAGTGATCGGGGAACAGCACCAATTCGTCTGCGGCGAGGAGCCGAAACGGGAATCCGGCCTGCTCGGCGCTGATGGTGGACGGCAACCGAACCGGCAGGCGGAACTCGATTGCCAGTTCGATGTACACGTCGAAGAACTCCGGTCGCAGCGTGATGGCGCTGAGGTGCGGCGCGAGGTGGGTGGCGTCGATGCCCCAGGCGATGGCCCGCTCGATCTGCGCCCGGCACTCGCGCAACACCTCGGCCGGGTCGGCGTGCTCCCACAGATCGGTGAGATTGCGCGGGAACCCGCCCTCTCCCGACTGTAACGACGGGGCGTGCGTGATCGGGCCCCACCGGTAATGATCGTGCTCGCAGTTCAATGTGAGGTGCACGCCGATGTCGTCGGTTGGCAGCACCCGGCTGGCTGCATCGCGGGCCCAAGGGGCCGGCACCATGATCGAAGCGCAGGTTGCGATCCCGTCATGGAGGGCGCCGAACACGCCCTCGTTGGCGGCGTGGCTGGAACCCAGGTCGTCGCACGAAATGATCAGCAATTTGGCAGTTGCCGAATGTCCGAGTCGTTCTGCGAGCGAGGCCATCCCAGCGAACCCTATCCGGCGCACGCCGCCCACAGGCCGAGATCTGCCTGCTCGGCGTCGTGCGCGGCCACCACGAACTCCGGCGCGTGCACGGTGTTGGTGGGGAAGGTCAGCAGCCTGGCATCACCGTGCTCGACGATGGCCATGTTGACGAACAGTCCGTCGGATGCCCGGTAGACGTAGGCGAGTAGCCGCCCATAGTCGTCGCGCGCTTCTGCATCACGCTCCAAGTACAACGCGGTGCCGGGCGGCAGCAGCGACTTCGTGAGCGTTGACGCTTCGGGACCGAAGCATTGCACCGGGGTGTTCGGCTTCACCGTCTCAGGTGTGTCGATGCCGATCAGTCTCACCTTTTCATCGTGACCGTTGATCGCCACGATGATCGTGTCGCCGTCGATCACGCGCACCAGCGTGGCATTCTGCGCGAGCACGCCAGCGGGCGTACGTGGTGGCAGAGACAGTGGTGCAGATGGTGAGGCAGCTTCTGATGAGCTGCAGGCGGTCAGGAGCGAGACCGCGACGCACAGGATGAAACTGCGCATCTCCCGGTTCTATCGGGGTTGGGTTCGATTGCGGCACGCCGGCGCGCAACGTGACCGAGGCGAGTTGTCAGAGCCGCTCGATGATCGTGCCGGTGCCGATGCCGCCGCCGCAGCACATCGACACCAGGCCGTAACGGCCGCCGGTGCGCTCGAGCTCGTACAACGCCTTGGTGAGTAGGAACCCGCCGGTACCGCCGAGTGGGTGGCCGAGAGCGATCGCACCCCCGTTGGGGTTGGTCTTGGCCGGGTCGGCGCCGACTTCTTTCATCCATGCCAGTACAACCGAGGCGAACGCCTCGTTGATCTCGAACGTGTCGATGTCGTCGATCGACAGGCCGGTGCGGCTGAGCAGTCGCTGCGTGGCGTCGATCGGTCCGGTCAACATCAGGACTGGGTCGACTCCGACCAGGCATGTGTCGACGATGCGGGCGCGGGGCTTCAAGCCGAGCGCTGCGGCCCGCTCGTCGGTCATCAGCAACACGGCGGACGCGCCGTCTGAAATCTGGCTGGAGTTGCCGGCGGTGTGTACGCCATTCTCGCGGCCGACAGGCTTGAGCGACGCCAGCTTCTCGAGTGTGGTTTCGCGGAGACCCTCATCGCGAGCAACCGTGTGCGTGGTACCGGTGGGCTTGCCTTCGGCGTCGACATCTGGTGCGTCGACGGTGATGTACTGGCCATCGAACCGGCCCTCGGCCCACGCCTGGGCGGCACGCTGCTGACTGGCCAACCCGAACGCGTCGGTATCGGCGCGGCTGATGCCCCACTTGTCGGCGATTCGCTCGGCAGCTTCGAACTGCGACGTCATTTCGTACTTGTCGAAGTACGTCCGCGGAATCGGCACGCCGAGGCCGAGCTTCTTGCCCCCGCCGCTTCCGATCGGGATGCGGCTCATCACCTCGACACCACATGCGAGCGCAACGTCGACGACACCGCTGCCCACGAGCGCAGTGGCCAGATTGGTGGCCTGCTGGCTGCTGCCACACTGGGTATCGACGGTGGTCGCGGGCGTGGTCATCGGCAGACCGGCGGCCAGCCATGCAGTGCGGGTGATGTTGAACGCCTGTTCGCCAACCTGGCTGACGCAGCCACCGACCACTTGGCCGATCTGCTCGGGGTCGATGCCGGTGCGTTCGATGATTGCCCGTTGGACCGTGCCGAGCAGTTCGCCTGGGTGCAGGCTCGACAGGCCACCGCCTCGCTTACCGATAGGGGTGCGGACGGCATCGACGATCACAACGTTGGTCATGGACGGAGCCTACGGTGGCAGGCGTGGCTGATTTCATTCCTGCGTTCGTCCTACCCGTCGATGTTTCCGGGCACCGCTATTTCCATGTGATCGGCACCTCGGTGTACGTGAGCGAGCGGGTGGAGCACGACACCGCAGCGCGGCACTTTCTCGGGATGCTCGACGGCGAGGCATGCTGGGGTCTCGACGTACCGGCTGGCGACGATCCGTCGGACGGCGCAGCACTCGATCTGTATTCGCTGTTCGGGCGCAGCACCGAGACCGAGTGGGCCATCGCCGGGCGCGCCGTGCAATTGGCTGAATGGGCGCGGACCCACAGGTTCTGCGGCCGTTGCGGCACTCCGACCGAGCACGCGGCGACCGACCGCTCGATGAAATGTCCGGCGTGCGGGCTGTTGGCATATCCGCGACTCGCCCCAGCGATGATCACGCTGGTCACCCGCGGTGCGGCCGGCGCCGAGCAGCAAGCACTGCTGGCTCGTGGCGTGCAGTTCCGGGCACCGATGTACAGCTGCTTGGCGGGGTTCGTCGAACCCGGCGAAAGCCTGGAGGGTGCCGTCACCCGGGAGGTGTTCGAAGAGGTCGGCATCCGAGTCGGCACAGTGTCGTATCGAGGCAGCCAGCCTTGGCCGTTCCCGCACAGCTTGATGATCGGGTTCCGGGCTGAGCACGTTTCGGGCGAGATCGAGTGTGAGCCGAGCGAGATCCTCGATGCCCAGTGGTACCAGCGTGATTCGCTCCCCACGATTCCGCCGCGGATCTCTATCGCCCGCAAGCTCATCGACGAATGGCTCGCTGAAGCCTGACCCCGAACCCCTGCCCACCACGAGCTTTGGTCGTGAGATGTCGCTG
>JANYDH010000171.1 GCA_025359865.1 Actinomycetes bacterium
CCCCCAAACCCCCCCACCAAAGCTCAAATTTGGGTGAGGCAGAACCGCAACAGTTGACAGTACGTGTGACAATACCGTAGGTTGCTGGATTGGAGCAGGGGCTGCAACGAATCGGTCGCGGGCCGGAAGAGCGAATGGGGGATTGAGATGTCGAGACCATCACGGTTCGAGGGCACGATCGGACGCACCATCGCTGAGTCGGAACCGTGGTTCGACGAGGCGCCACACCCCGGTGACGACGCTCCGAACGTGGTCATCGTGTTGCTCGATGACACCGGCTTCGCCCAGTTCGGGTGCTACGGCTCCGGCTCCGATATTGACACCCGGCACATCGATGCCTTGGCAGCGGGTGGCCTGCAGTTCACCAACTTCCATGTGACACCGCTGTGTTCGCCGACGCGCGCGTCGCTGCTCACCGGTCGATCGCAGCATGCGGTCGGCATGCGCGGCGTGTCGAACTTCCGGACCGGCTTCCCGAACATGCTCGGCCACATCTCGGTCCACGCGTCGACCATCGCCGAAGTACTTCGAGACGACGGGTACACCACGTTCTGTGTGGGCAAGTGGCACCTCGCTCCGATGGAGCAGTGTTCGGCCGCCGGCCCCTTCGACCAGTGGCCGCTCGGCCGCGGCTTCGACCGGTTCTACGGCTTCTTGGATGGCGAGACCGATCAGTTCCATCCCGAACTCGTCTGCGACAACCACCCCATCGAAGCGCCCGGCTTGCCCGAGGATGGGTATCACCTGTCAGAGGACCTAGTCGACCAGGCCCTGCGGATGATCTCCGACGCGAAAGGTGTGCGCCCCGACCGGCCGTTCTTCACGTACCTGGCGTTTGGCGCCACTCACGCCCCGCACCAGGCGCCGGCCGAGTACATGGCGAAGTATCGGGGAAGCTTCGATGAAGGCTGGGATGTCATCCGCCAACGGTGGTACGATCGTCAACTCGCCACCGGTGTACTACCGGCGGGAACACAGCTCGCGCCTCGAAACCCTGGAGTCGATGCCTGGGATGATCTCCCCGAGAACCAGCAGCGGCTGGCGTGTCGTCTACAGGAGGCGTTCGCCGCATTTCTCGACCACACCGACGACCAGATCGGGCGTCTAGTCGATGGACTACGCACGCTCGGACAGCTCGACAACACGATCCTGATCGTGCATGCCGACAACGGAGCGTCGCAAGAAGGCGGCCCGTTCGGTGTCATGCACGAGATGAAGTTCTTCAACGGCATTCTCGAACTGCCCGACGAGGCGATCGCCAGGGTGGACGACATCGGCGGCCCACACAGCCACACCAACTATCCATGGGGCTGGGCCCAATGCGGTAACACGCCATTCAAGTGGTACAAACAGAACACCCATGAGGGCGGGGTCCACGTCCCGATGGTCCTCCACTGGCCTCGCCGGATCTCGGGCGTCGAGCGCGGTTCGAAGCGTGATCAGTTCGTCAACGTGTCCGATATCGCCCCGACCGTCTATGACGTGCTCGGCATCACCCCTCCGGCTGTGTACCGCGGCATTGCTCAACTTCCGGTGACCGGTCATTCGTTCGCCCACGTGCTCGACAGCCCAGATGCACCGTCGGCCAACGCCCTCCAGTACTTCGAAAATGGGGGCAGCCGCGCATTGGTCGCGGGGGACTGGAAGGCCGTCTGCAAACACAACCCCGGAGCCGACTTCGACACAGAGCCGTGGGAGCTGTACCACATTGCTTTCGACCGGTCCGAGTGCCACGACCTTGCCGCTGAGCAGCCACACAAGCTCGCCGAACTCATCGCGTTGTGGTGGGTCGAAGCGGACCGTCACGGTGTGTTGCCGCTCGACGATCGGGGCCTCGAACTGTTCGGCGTCCGCTTTCGCGACAAGTCGCCGCACCCGGAAAGCAAGCGTTACGTCTATCGGCCGCCGATGTCGCCGATGCCCGGCCAGGCCACCGCCCCGATTGCCGGGCGAAGCTTCGATCTGATAGCCCGTATCGACCGTACAGCCGATGACGAAGGTGTGCTGTTCGCCACCGGTACTGAGAACTCTGGTATCGCAGTATTCGTGCAGAACAACCGTCTGGTGCTCGACTACAACGCGTTCGACGACCACTCGGTGATCGAGAGCGACGTCGAGGTACCGGTAGGCGCATCGGTGCTGACGGTTCGGTTGCGACGTGGTAGCGGTCGGTCCGGTTCTGCTGAACTCGACATCGACGGAGTGGCGGCAGGACACGTCGATCTTGCGCTGTTCATGCGGATGATCTCATCGGTCGGCGCCAGCGTCGGCTACAACCATGGATCTGCGGTGTCCACACGGTACGCGGCCCCGTTCGCCTTCACGGGCAAGCTCCACGAGGTCGTGATCGAGTTGGTCGGAAGGCCCACTGCTAGCGCTGCCGAGGCCGCAGCCCGCGCCGAGATGTCGCGACAGTAGCCAGATCCGATCAACCGCCCGCCGTATCAACCGCCCTACCTGCACCCCCACCGCACCAGCATCCCCACCGAACCAGCGCCCCCACCGCACCAGCATCCCCACCGAATCAGCACCCTCGAATCCGAGAACAAGGAACAACGATGAGCGACACCAGAAGCCCCCGTTATGGCACGATCGACACCGCATACGCGATGCGTCTGGCGACCACTCCAGCCGACCAAGACGGTCCGGTGTGGATGGTCAACTTGATGAAGTACCGCCCGCGGGCTGACTACTCCGACGGCCGCGAAACCGGGGTCACAGGCCGCGAAGCAGACGATCTCTACGCGCCGTACGAATCCTTGGCCGCCATCGGCGCCGAGATCGTGTTCGTCGGCGAGGTCGAGCAGCAACTAGCCGGTGTTTCCCCTGTGTGGGATCGCATCGGTGTCGTGAAGTATCCCACCCGCCGCGCGTTTATCGAGATGCAGTCGCGAAAGGACTTCCAGGACAAGCACGTCCACAAAGACGCTGGTATGGAGGCCACCATCGTGATGGTATGCCATCCGGTCCCGTCGCCGACCATGCCGGAGGGTCTCATTGAGGTCGATTGGAGCGATGTAGCCCATCCGCCCACCGCAGACGATGGCTCGGTCGTGGTGTTGCACGTCATCCGGTTTGCTGAGGCTTCTCCGGCCGATGTCACTCCTGCCGATGTCACTCCGGCGGAGATGGAGGCCTACCAGGTCGCCGCCGCTGCAACCGCGGTGCCCTATGGTGTTCGTATCGGCGCATGGTTGGCCGCCGAGGGCACCATCGTCGGTGACGGGCGCACCTGGGATCAGGTTCGGTTCAACGTGTTCCCCAGTAGGGCTGCGTTCATGGCGGTGGCCATGGACCCTGCCCGGCTCGAGGCACAGAAGAACTTCCGCGAGGTGGCGATCGCCGACACGTACACGATGATCGTGCGCCCGGTGATCGACCGCTTGGCCCAATCGTTCCCGGCCTGATCGCAACGCCACGCCCACCTCCAACTGATCGGCGGGGCCCGTTCTCGTCAGGCCCGACACTGCGTCCTGACCGAATCACTCCGGACCGCCCGGGTAGGGTCCGATGATGATTCATGCTCGTTCTACCCTCGTTGGACTCTCGGTCGTGATCAGCGTATTGAGCGGTTGTGGCAGTTCGTCGGGTACCCCTGCGGGCCAGAGCGCCTCTACTGCCCCGACCACCCTGACCACCCCGACCACCCTGACCACCCCGACCACCCCGACCACCCCGACCACAACCGCAGCCGGGGTGCCTGCGAGCGACACACCTGCGACGTTGCCTGCTCAGCCTGCTCAGCCTGCTCAGCCTGATGGCACCGTGCCGACGCAGGCGGCAGCGATCGTTGGCACGTCGTGGATACTCGACGCAATGATGACCGTCGGCGGCTTGCAGCCGGTGCCGGCGGGGCACGGCGCCGGGCTCACGATCAGCGCCGATGGCCGGGTTGAAGTGAACACCGGCTGCAACATCGGCTCTGGGAAGGTGACCTTCACCGGTGAATCCACGATGTCGGTCGGTCCGCTGGCGCTCACGCTCAAGGCATGCGCCGACGATGTGAGCGCGATGGAGGCCGGGATGCTGGCGAACCTGGCCGAGACGCTCGACTGGTCGGTTCAAGGCGACGTGCTCATCCTCATTCCGACGACGATCACCGACGTTGGTCTCCACTTCACCGCAGCGTGATCTGGGCACCGCCAGTGGGCTATAGCTCACTGGCGGTGCCCAGACCGTGTGCCGAGCGAAAGGTGCCCGTACCCGGTCGATCGTGACAAAGGTCCGTAGTGCCGGAGCGGTGTCGGTGCGTACGGTGTCCGTGGGAACCGACCAACACCCGACGACCAACACTCGAACAACGACAACGACAACGACAACGACCAACACCGAATAACGACAACGACAACGACAACGACAACGACAACGCAGAAAGCGAGCATTGCAGATGAGCTATCAGCACGCGATCGTTTGGCTCGACCATCATGAGGCGCGAATCATCGACTTCAGTGTGGATGACAAGCACGTGGTGACCGTCCAGCAAGAAGGGGGCCAACGAAAGGTGCACCTCAAGTCCACGGTGATCGGCTCTGGTAAGGCGAAGCAAGACCACCACTATTTTGACGAGATCGTCGAGTCGCTCGGCAACGTACGTGAGATCCTCATCACCGGTCCTGGATCGGCTAAAACAGAGTTCAGCAAGGACCTGGCCAAACGGCATGCAGACGTAGCCAAGCGGGTGGTGGGTATCGAATCACTCGACCACCCGAGCGACGGAGAGCTACTCGCATATGCGAAGAAATCGTTCAAACGCATCGACGCGATGCTCGGCGATCATTGATCGGTAATTCTGTATATCCACCCTCACGCCCGAACGGGTCTGTGCCGATCTAGCCTTTCAACGTCATGATCACCGACCCTCGCGACCAGTCAGACGACTCCGTCGGTGGACGTTGCGCGAGCCGTCAGCAGTTGCTCGATGAGATCGAGGCCTGGCAGCAAGTCGGTGGAGAACTCGGCGTGATCCACCTCGATCTCGATCATTTTCATCACGTCAACACTCGTTTTGGTCAACACGTCGGCGATGCGGTGCTCCTCGCTGTCGGGGAACGCCTTCGCGAGTGTTCGCCGTCGAACGGCGTGATCGCCTCGGTCGATGGCGATGCGTTCTTGGCATTCGTCCCCGGCGCGGATGCGGCATCCGTACGCGCTGTCGCCGAGCGACTACTGGGTGTTGTTGCAGCGCCGATGGTGGAAGGCACCGACCACATCCAACTCCGTGCTACGGCAGGAATTGCCTGGCGGATGGACTCGTATAGCGGGCTCGATCTGGTCGAACAATCCTTTCTTGCGTGCAGGAGAGCAAAGTCCACGGCGCCCGGCACCGTCGCCGGGTATGAGTTGGCGCTCGGTGATGAGGCGCAGCGTCGCCAGCGTGTGGCCGAAGACCTGCGTCGCGCGATCAGCCACAATGAGCTCCGCTTGTACGTACAGCCGAAGGTCGACCTCCGTGATGGTGCCGTCGTGGGCGTCGAGGCACTCGTGCGGTGGCAGCATCCGGTCGACGGTCTAATGTTGCCAGGACGGTTCCTGCCCGATGCCGAGGCAGCTGGACTGATGGTGGCGATCGGCGACTGGGTGGTGACCGAGGCGATCGCACTGGCGATGCGCTGGCGTACCATTCGCAATGGTCAGCCGATGCGGATCTGGGTGAACCTTGCGGCACAGCAACTTGCGAAGGGCGACCGGTTGCATGACCGTGTGCGCGATGCCATCACCACGGGCCTCATCGCTCCCGAGTCGATCGGATTCGAAGTTACCGAGTCGAGTCTTTTGGAGGATCTGCCCAGCGCTGTTGAGGCGCTGATGTTGCTACGCGAGCTCGGCATCGAGATTTCACTCGACGATTTCGGGACCGGATACTCGTCGCTGTCGTATCTGCGCCAACTACCGGTTACCGCCGTCAAGATCGATCAGCAATTTGTTGCCGGCATCGGCGGCTCATTGGCGGACGAGGCCATCATCGAAGCGGTCATCGACCTGGCGCACGCACTGGGGTTACGCGTTGTCGCCGAAGGGATCGAGGCAGTCGCTCAGGCCGAGGCACTCATCCGGATGGGTGCCGATCGGGCTCAGGGGTACTACTTCGGACGGCCCGTGCCACCGGAGGACCTCGAACCACGATTTGGGATTGCGTGGTGCGGGGCCGCCGCCCCGACCGTTGTCGGTGCGCGGGGCGACCGTAGGGCCGATGAGTTGCCGGGCTTTGGGTCGCCGCGCGCGCGCTTGCTGCTGGCGGCGCTCGATGCTGCGCAGGACTCGATCGTGGTCACCGCTGCCGGGGCGGGCCGAATGCTCGATCGTCCGATCGTCTATATCAACTCGGCATTCGCGCGCGACTACCGATATGCACCGGGGGACGTGGTTGGCCAGACGATTGAGTTGTTACTGCCCGAACATCGTGAGTCAGAACTGGTGGACTGGCTCGACGAACTTCACGCCACCCGACGGGCCGGCACCCGCGAGATGATCAACCGTCGATCCGACGGTTCGTTGTTCCCGACCGAGATAACGGTCAGCCCGATCTCGGACGAGCGCGGTGTCCATACCCACTGGCTGCAGATCGGCCGAGACCTCACCGCGCGGCGCGCGGCTGAGGGCGACCGGGCTTTGTTCGAGGGCCTCATCGAGCAGACGAGCGCATTGGTGTTCATTGCCGAGACCGGCGGGCAGTGGGTCTATGCGAATGCGGCCATGCGTAGGGCGATTGGCCTGCTCCCCGATGCTTCGCTCGACGGTGTGAACACCCGCACGGTGCTGCCACCGAGCGAGTTGACGATGATCGGCGAAGTAGTGATACCGCACTTGCTGGGCAACGGTAGCTGGCGTGGCGACTGCCGGCTCGTGCATCCGGGAACCGGCGCGGTCATTGAGGTGAGCGTCGATGTACAGATGTTCGATGATCCGTTACGACCTGATGTGCAGGTGTTTGCAGGAGTGTGTCGCGACGAGACCGACAGTAATGCCCGAAGGTGCGAAGAGGATCGCAGGCGCGAGCTTGGTGGATTCGCGGCCGAGATAGCGCGACAGTCGTTGGCAAACGATGCACGTCGAGTACTCGCTGATGCTGGGTCAATTCTCGAATCACTCGGCGTGCTGCTGCGCGCCGACCTCGCATTTCTCAACCGCATCGACAAGGAGCAGGGCTTGCTCACCTTGCTTGGCGAGTGGACGAGCGACCGCTATACGCAGTCCACCGATATGTCACAGCCGCTGCATCTCGACCGGCTGCCACAGTGGATCGCTCATCTCGCGGACTGCGAGCTCAGCATCAGCTCGCAGACTGGCGTCCACGAATCCTGGCGCGCCGAGGTATCTGCGGTGTTTGCGGATTCGCCGCTTGGAAGCGATGTGTCGGCTCCGCTGCGGATCGGCGGCGAGTTGCTGGGGGTGCTGGGAGTGGCAACCCGCGACGCCTCCCACGTCTGGTCGGCTGATGAGCTTGGGTGCATCCAGATGGTCGCCGACACGATTGCAGGGGCACTGGCTCGCGAGCGGGCGTCGAGCGCATTGCGTCTGAGCGAGGAACGGCAATCGACATTGTTGTTGAGTGTCGCCGATGTGCTTGCGGTGATCGATCCGGAGGGAACGATCCGCTACGTCAACCCGATCATCGAGTCCAAATTCGGGCATCTGCCGACCGAGGTGAGGGGCCGCAACTTCATCGAACTCGTTCACCCGGATGACCAGTTGTTGGCGGTGACCAGTTTTTCGTCCACCCTTGCAGGCGAACTCCCGCCTATCACAGAGTTGCGGATGATGTGCGCTGATGGAACCTTCATCTGGTGCGATGTCGATACGAGCGGTGTCTACCACGAGGTGATCGGAGGGTACATGGTCTCGCTGCGCGATATATCCGGCCAGCGCGCCTCGGTCGCCGCAACCGAACACCGTGCGGAGCTCGAGCAGGTGGCGCTCGCGGTGTCTCACTGGGCGGTCGAAGTGAAGTCCGAGGACCTTGTCGATGGCCTGGCAAACCGGCTCGCCGAACTCGGTCGAGCGCTAAACGTCGATATCGCCTTCGTTGACTTGTTCGACGGCGATCAGCTTCGCTCGGTCGGCAATTGGGCACGTACCGGAGCCCCCGCCAAGAGCCTGGAGATGCCCGAACACGATGCGTCGATGCCCTCATTGATCGAGCGGTTTCGCACGCTTGTGCCGCTGATCGTCGAGGATATCCATACCCATTCTGAGCCATGGGCCGATGAGTGGCGAAGTTTTCCTGTTGCCGATCGCGCCGGCGTCAACGTCGCGCTGGTGTCGGAAGGCAGATGCATTGGGGTACTTGGCGTCGCATGCGCTGACGAACCGCGGCGGTGGAATGACGACGAAATCGCGCTCGTTCAACGCTTCGCTGAGGTTGTGTCCGCACTGTTCGCGCGTCAAGCGATTGAGCTCTCGCTGCGAACCAGCGAGGAGCGATTGGCTGCGTTGCTCGATGCATCGCTCGACATTGTGGTGGTCGTCGACCAAGACGGTCTCATCACCTACGCCAACGGCGCCGTGCAGGGTGCACTTGGTTACCGATCATCCGACATGGTCGGTCTCCATGTGCTCACAGTCGTGCACCCGGATGATGCCGCGTTCACTCGATCGCGTCTCGAGTCGTTGTTGGCCGATGTGCCCACCTCGCGCGTGTCGGTTCGATTGGTCGGGGTCGACGGTTTCGCCGGTTCGTGGGAGATCACCAGCGGCCACCGGCGCGACCCGGTGGCGGGCGGACGGGTGCTCACGTGTCGCAACGTGACGCAAGAGTTGGCGCAGGAGGCCCAAGATGCCAGGTCGGCTGAGCTGATGGCTCTCTCGTTCGATGTGGCTCAGCAGGCACTCGACCTCGACTCCAGGGCGTTTTTGGCCAAGCTCGAGAACATCTGCGAGCGAATCGGCCAGCTCATCGATGTCGACTTCGTGTACGTCGACCAACTCGACGAGGTCGGGGGACAGCTAGTACTGCTGGGGGGTTGGAACCGGGAAGGCACATTCGCCACAGGTCGAACGGTCCCACTCGATGGTCTGCCTCATTGGGTGGCCCGCCTGCGGCTTGCCGAGCCGATCGTGCGGTTCCACCAGAGCGATCTTGACGACAGCGAGTGGTCGACCGAGAAGCGACGTGCCTGGGGTGAACACGGCGGGTTGATCGAGGTAGCGATGTCATCAGCCGGTGAACTGTTCGGGGTGATCGGCGTGTCGATGACGTCCGACTCGCGGCATTGGAGTCCCGACGAGGTGACGTTCTTACGAATGATCGGCGAGACCATCGCCCACGTGCTCGAGCGAGCCCGTCTCGATGATGCATTGAAAGACAGCGAGGCTCGGTTCCGGTTGCTGTCGGAAGCTGCTGCCGATCTGATCCTGCTCGTCAGCTCGAAGGGATTCATCACCTACGCCTCGCCATCATCGGTCGCCGTCGTCGGCTACACGCCCGACGAATTGAACGGGCGGAATACGCTCGAACTCGTCCATCCAGATGACCGCAAGGACGGGCCGGAGCGCCGGCGCCTTGTGCTGGCGAGGGTCACTTCCACGTCGGAGATGCGGCTCATTCATAAAGACGGGCGCACCATCTGGGTGGTCAACTCCACTTCCGTGGTGCGCCAACCCGAGATTCCCGACGAGTACCAGTACCGCATCAGTCTGCGCGACATCTCCGATCTGAAGCGCCTGGAGGGTGAATTGGAGTTCCAGGCGCTGCACGACCCACTCACCGGTCTTGCCAATCGCACGCTGCTCGCAAGCAGGCTGGCGATCGCCATCGCACGTCGGGCACGACCGAACGATGTGTCCGTGCTGATGATCGATCTGGACGGCTTCAAGGAGGTCAACGACACCTATGGCCATACCGTGGGTGATGAAGTATTGAGGATGGTTGCCGTTCGGCTCGAACGCCTGACCCGTCCGACCGACACGCTAGCCCGAGTCGGTGGCGACGAGTTCGTGTTGTTGTGCCCTGAGACCGACGTTGACGGTGCCGTGGCGATCGCTGCACGGATCATCGAGGTGCTCCACCAGTCATTCACCGGTGAGGGCTTCGAGATCGAGTTCGGAGCGAGCATCGGTGTTGCTCATCGACAGGGTGGCGATGCTGATCCGGAAGCGCTCGTCAATGAAGCAGACCAGGCGATGTACACGGCCAAACACGCTGGCCGCGGTCTCATCCGCGTTTCGGGACAGACTGAGGATTCAGCCGTTCTTCGGTAGTTCGCTCCACGGCGTGATGCGCTCGTTGCTCGGCTCCTTGGGCAAGCCGAGCACTCGCTCGCCGATGATGTTGCGCTGTACCTGGTCGGTGCCACCGTAGATCGGTGGTGCCTGGGCAAAGAGCGCCATCTCGGTGATAAAGGCGAGCATCGGCTGACCGGTCGCCTCGTCGAGCGCTCGGCGCTGAGTGCTGTCGTAGGCATGGAGCATGCCGTAGCCGCCGGTGATGGCGAGGCCGAGGTCGCGTGATTGGCGAACGATCTCGCTCATCGAGAGCTTGCCGATGTTGCCGGCACCCGGAATGTCGCGTCCGGCGGCTTTTTCTGCCTTGAGCCGCAGTGTCGTGTAGCGACCGATCTCGCCCAGGGTGTGCAGTCGCATCAGCGCTTGGCGGATGTTCGGGTCGTGGATCTTGCCGTTCTGTTTTGCCGACTCGACGAACATTGCCTGCGCACCCGCAGTCATTGCTCCGCCTCCGCCGCTGCCGGGTGATCGCGGTGCCCGGACGAAGTCGCCGGCGCGCTTGGGGAGGTCGCCGGCGATCGTGCCAGGGTTGGCCAACGCAACGCCGCTGGTGCCGCCCGCACCCAACCCGCTTCGTTCGTATGCGAGCGTGGTATTGGCGACCGCCCACCCGTTGTGCAAGCCGCCAATGATGGCGTCGTCGCCCACCCGCGCATCGGTGAGGAACACCTCGTTGAAGAGTGCCCTGCCCGTCATCTCGCGCAGGGGGCGAACATCGACGAGACCCGGTTGATGCATGTCGATCGAGAACCAGGTGATGCCCTGGTGTTTGGGTGAGTCGGGATTGGTACGCGCGATCAGCATGCCCATGTCGGCGTAATGACCACCGGACGTCCACACCTTCTGGCCGTTGACCACCCACTCGTCACCGTCTTTCACAGCCCGACAGCCGAGTCCGGCAAGGTCAGAGCCGGCACCCGGCTCGCTGAACAATTGGCACCACGCTTGGGCGCCGATGACGATCGGTCGTACGAACCGCTCGATCTGCTCGGGTGTTCCATGTGTCGCAATGGTCGGAGCGGCGAGCAGCATCCCGAGCCCGCCCGGCGCGCCCAACGCGCCGCGCTCGGCAATGCGGTTCGACACGGCGATGGCTTCGTTGCGGGAGAGGTCTTTGCCGAACGCACTGGTCGGCAGCGACGGTGATGCCCATCCGGACTGCCCCAGCAGCTGCCACCACTCTGCCACGGTGAGGTCGGGGTTCCAGTTTGCATCAAGCCATTCGTCGAGCTCGTCGAGGATGCTCTGCTGCGATCTGTCAGTCATGCTCACAGACAACTCCATCGTGGCCCGATCATCCAACTCGGGCTACTTGCGCGACGGTGCCGATGAGTAGGGTCGAGCCCGTCAACGAGCGACGGTGGCGAGCGAAGTCGGGCGAGGGTTCCCCGACGAGGTCTAAGACGAGGGGGAATGATGGAGCACTTCGAAGGACGGCTGGCAGTGATCACCGGTGGCGGTACGGGCATGGGGCGCGAGTTGTGCCGGCAGCTGGCAGCTGAGGGGTGTCATGTCGCGATGTGCGATGTGTCGGCCGACAACATGGCCGATTCGCAGGCGCTCAGCCTGGACAGCGCCCCTGCTGGTACCAGGGTCACGATCCACGAAGCCGATGTCAGCGACGAGGCACAAGCCGTCGGCTTTGCTGCTGCGGTCGCTGAGGCACATTCGACGCAGCACATCAATCTGCTCTTCAACAACGCAGGCATCGGCGGTGGCGGCAGCTTCATCAACGATTCACGGGCCGAGTGGGACCGCACGTTCGCGGTGTGTTGGGGAGGGGTCTATGCGTGTACGAGGGCGTTCATGCCGCAGCTCCTCGCGAGCAGCGAAGGGCACGTGATCAACACCAGTAGCGTCAACGGGTTCTGGGCGTCGCTCGGCCCCGACATTCCCCATACGGCCTATAGTGCCGCGAAGTTCGCGGTAAAGGGATTCACCGAGGCGCTGATCAATGATTTCAGGGTCAACGCACCCCATCTGCAGGCGTCGGTCGTGATGCCTGGTCACATCGGCACGTCGATCGTGATCAACTCTGGCAAGATCCTTGGCCGGGAGCCAAAGGAGCTGACCGCCGAGCAGATCGAGGCGATTCGCGAACGCTTCACCAAGCGCGGCGTGGATCTGAGCGGTGCCAGCGATGAAGACGTTCGTCTCGGATTGCAGATGCAGGCCGAATCGTTCCGTGATACGGCACCCATGACTGCGGCGCAGGCCGCTTCAGTCATACTCGCGGGCGTTCGCAACAACGAGTGGCGAATCCTCGTCGGCGACGACGCGGTCGCGCTCGATTCCATGGTCCGCGACACGCCGGGCGAGGCGTACGAACGGACCTTCGCCGGACGGTTGGAGGCCGCCGGCATCTTCGGCTTTACCCGCTGAGGGTACGATCCTCAAGTTGCAGCCGACCGAGCCGATAGTTCCAACGATGAAAGCCGTGTCGGCGGACGCGATCTGGACATCAGCAACCTTGGCCGAAACACTAGGCTACGGTGCGGTGTCGTGCAGAGATGCTTTGGCGCGCTCGGTCCCCATCCCGGCACTGCTGCATTCGGTGGAGGGACTCAGCGCCGATGCACAGCTCAGCTGGAGTGCCGTTCTCGCACGCGTGCACGGGCTGGACCGCGCCGGCTTTATGCGGGCATGGTCCGCTGCTCTGCTCGCGCCTGGCGTGCCGGTGGTCTGCCACGTTCGCGAGCAGCGCGCGTGGGCATGGTGGGAACGAGAAGTGGTGACCCTCAATCTTCTCGATGTGCCCGGCGTCTCGGCGGTGATCTGGGTGTTTCGTGATGTGGGAGCGGTCCCCACCCCTGAAGCCGGCGAAGCCAGGGAGTTCTCCGTCCCGGGCACCCCGGTCTGGCAATTGTTCCATCTCGACGAGGTCGGCCAAGTACTTCGCTGTGAAGGGTTCACCCGCGAGATCATCGGCGTGGCGCCACATGAGTTGATTGGCGAGCAAACCCTGGGCGATATCCACCCTGCAGACGCTGATCTGGTGATCAACACCTGGGTCGAACTGCTCCAGAACCCGGGCAGCAGCGTCTCGTTCATGTCGCGAGCGATCCATCGGGTTACGGGTGAGGCCCGCTGGTACGAGACGATGATGACGAACTGCCTTGCCGATCCTGATGTGCGTGCGGTGCTGGCGATCAGCTACGACATCGAAGAACGCCGCGCAAAAGAACAGGCGATCATCTCGAGTGAACGGCAGTTCAGGACACTTGCCGAGCAGATCCCGATTGCCGTGTTCCGCTTGGATCCACTCGGGTCCGTCACGTACGCCAATGACCTGTTTCGGCTCACGGTCGGAGCGATCGAGCGGATTCACGATCTGCGCAGAGCCGGCATCGATCGGTGGTGGGCCGAGGTGCTCAGTCAAGACGAATCGGTCGACATCGTGTTGGAGTTGGGTGAGCGATCAGTCAGGATCAGGGGTCGGTCTCAACGCTCAGAGCGAGGTGCCGACGCACACGCCGGCGTCGAAGCGGTGATCGGCTCCGTGGAAGACGTCACGGCCGATGTCTTGCGAGCACGTCGGTTGGAGACGTTGGCGCACAGCGACCCGCTCACCGGGCTGGCGAACAGGCGGCTTCTCGAGCAGTTGTTGGATGAGCTCATCTCTGCGGGTGAGTCGTTCGTCGTGCTCGCCGCCGATCTTGACGGCTTCAAGGCCGTGAACGATGCGAACGGCCATCACATTGGCGACCTGGTGCTGGTCGAGATCGCTGGTCGGCTGTCGCAGGCTGTTCGGCCAGGCGATCTAGTAGCCCGAGTCGGCGGAGACGAGTTCGTGCTGGTCTGTCGCGACGTCACCGATGCGGCGTTGGGCGATCTCGTCATGCGAGTCCGCGCGACCGTGAGCCAACCACTCGACGTCGCGACGGACAGCCACGTATCGCTGAGCATCGGTACCAGCAGGGTCGATGTCGGCGACGACGGTGCCCGAGTATTGCAACGCGCCGACGTTGCGATGTATGACGACAAGCGCCGCATCGTCCACGGTGCCGAATGAGTAACTCGTGCGGGTGATGACGTGGAACCTGTGGTGGCGGTTCGGGCCGTGGGAGGACCGGATGGCCGCAATCGAAACCGTCGTCCGTGCCGAGGCCCCTGACGTGTTGTGCCTGCAGGAGGTGTGGGGCAACGGGGGCGACTCGTCAGCAGCTCGACTCGCCGAGGCGCTCGGGTTTCAGTTCGCACTCACCGACGACCCGTTCGCCGACCGTCGTGCAGCCAGCCCGAATCCGGAGTCGTCAGGCTTTCACAACGCGATTCTCAGCCGGTGGCCATTGAGGCAACCCGTTAGCCATCCATTGCCGCGTCTAGACGGCAGCGATGGGCATCGCCGCGCGCTCTCCGTCGCAGTCGAGGTTCCAGGCGGTTCATGGACGGTTGTATCGACGCATCTCGACCATCGCTTCGATGAGTCGGCCGTTCGTCGTCTGCAATGTACGGCTCTACTCCGTGTAGTTGACAGTCTGCGTGGCGACCCCGCGATCGATGTGCCGGTGATCGTCGCCGGCGATTTCAATGCCGTACCTGACAGCGATGAGATCCGGATGCTCACGGGGCGGGCGACGGTGCCGGTGAGCAATCTCGTGCTCAGTGATTGTTGGGAGCATGTCGGCGAGGGAGCAGGCCACACCTGGCGGTCGGACAATCCGTACCAGGCATCGACGGCATGGCCCAACCGTCGACTCGACTATGTGTTTGTCAGTTGGCCCAGGCCGAAGCCGATCGGCAATCCGGTTGCGGCGCATCTGGCCGGCTTGACCGCAGTAGCTGGAATCCACCCGAGTGATCATGCTGCAGTGGTAGTCGACCTCATCAGTACGTGATGTTCGCGTGTGCGAAGTTGCCGTAGGCGGCAGTCGCGTTATCGTCGACGCTGGTATGGCTACCTTGCGATTCAGCTTTGGCACGATGGGCTCCGGCAAGAGCACCATGGCGCTGCAGATCCACCACAACCTTGCGAGCCGCGAACTGTTCGGACTACTGCTGACCACGCTCGATCGCGAAGGCGCCCAGGTAACGAGCCGCCTCGGTGTTGCCGCGGAGGCAATCGAAGTGGTTCCATCGCTTGACCTGTATGCCCTTGCTGTCGCGAACTGGCCGTTGCACTACCTGGTCTGCGACGAGGTGCAGTTCTACTCGCCGGAGCAGTGCGATCAACTCGCACGTGTCGTCGATGATCTCGCGGTCGACGTATTCGCATTCGGGTTGATCACCGACTTTCGTGGGGAGTTGTTCGAAGGCACCCGACGGATGCTCGAAGTGGCCGATGAGCGCCTGCCGATGCAGGTCGAGGCGCGTTGCTGGTGCGGTGCCCGTGCTACGCACAATGCCCGTGTGGTCAACGGCGAGATTACCTATGAGGGCGAGACGATCGTGGTCGGCGACACAGGTGTCGGACCCGGCGAGCAGCCGCTGTTCGGCGATGTCGTCCGCTACGAACTGTTGTGTCGCCGCCACTTCGTTCGAGCCGAACTCGGAAGCTGACAGGGCGCCATGCTACGAACTCGTTCAGCCGTGGTCGAGCATCCACTGGGCCACGATCCTGACAAACGCCGCGAAGTCTCGAGCGGCCGCCGAGCGGGCACTGGCCACGATGGTGAGGTCGATGTCGCCGTACTCGTGAACGAGTAGGTTGCGCATACCGGCGGCCAACGCGAGATCTGTCGCCAGTTGATGATCGAGCACGCCTGCTTCTGCCGCCGCAAGGAACGACTGGCGGTAGGTCTCTGGGGCTGATCCGCTCAAGGCTCCGATCAAGTGACTGTTGATCGACACGGCTACCTCGACCAGTTGGGTGAGAATGCGCTCGAGTGCATGGCGACGCAACCTGTCGTTCTCGAGGTCGTGCGCGGTGACATCACCGAGGGTCTCCAAGTCCGCGAGGAGTTCTCGTAGCAACACCAGACGTGCATGAACCAACTCCGGTGAAATGCGCTTTGGGCTCACGGTGCCGCCATGAGTTCGAGATCGAGACGACGCAACCACCCGGTGGAAAGGCGCTCGGCGTGAGCCTTGGTCTGAGCATCGATGAATGCTCCCGGCACGCGTTCGAACAGGGGGATACCGGCGAGTGCTTCTGACCGGAGCACGATTGACGCGGTCTGCAAATCGACCATGTCGAGGACCGCGTCGGGGAGCGCGTCGCTCAATCCGTCGAGCAGTTGCAGCAGTGCTCCGCCATCGTCGGTGATGACAGCGATATCAAGGTCGTTCGGCGGCGCTTCGGTGACCCGTGCCGCGCTGCCGAACAGCACCGCGACCTGCACACCATGCTCGACGAACAAGCTGTCAAGCGCGCCATCATCCGCGAGACGAATCAGAGTGTTCGCAACTGCCCGATGGTCGATCACGTGGCCGAGCCTACGCGGCCCGCGCATGACTGGTGTCGCGGATGGGTTACTTCCAGGCGCAGGGAAGATGCTTGATGCCGTTGATGAAGTTGCTTTCGAGATAGCTCGGCTCGCCGATGGTGCGAATGTTCGGCATCCGCCGGCGGATCTCGTCGAACGCCACCGCAATCTCACGTCGAGCCAGGTTGGCGCCGAGACAGAAGTGTGGGCCGCCAGCACCGAAGCCTGCTTGCTGAGGCTGCAAAGGCCGGCGCACATCGAAGACGTACGGGTCTGTCCAGATGGCGTCGTCGCGGTCAGCCGAGTTGTACCACATCACCACTTTCTCGCCAGCCGCGATCTTGGTGTCGCGGATGACGACGTCCTCGGTGGCGGTGCGACGGAAGTGGACAACGGGGGTGGACCAGCGAACGATTTCATCCACTGCCGTCTTGGTATTGCCGTCGAAATCGTCCCACCAGATCTTGCGCTGGTCGGGGTATTCGGTGAGGGCAAGCAAGCCATGGCTGATGGCGTTTCGCGTGGTCTCGTTTCCGGCCACCACGAGCAAGATGAAGAACGAGCCGAACTCTGCCGAGGTGAGGCGCTCGCCATCGACCTCGGCCTGCATCAACAGGCTGGTGAGGTCGTCGGTGGGATTAGCCAGACGGTCTTCGCCGAGCGCCTGTGCGTAGGCGAACATCCCCATCGCTGCACCGAGCAGAGCGTCGATCGTGCCACCGAAATCGGGGTCGCCTGCGCCCAGCACGGTGTTGGTCCAGTTGAAGATCTGGGCCTCGTCGGCGGCCGGGATTCCCATCATCTCGCAGATGATCTGCAGAGGAAGCGGGGCGGCGATCTCGGTGACGAAATCACATTCGCCGTCGGGAAACTGCTCGAGTACACGGTCGACGACGGTCTTCGCCTTCGCTTTGACGTACTGCTCGACCCGGTTGATCTCTTTCGGGGTGAAGCCCTTGGACACGATCGAGCGGAGACGGAAGTGCTTCGGGTCGTCCATTGCGATCATCGACCCGAAGAACTCAGACATCTCGATCGGTAGGTCCGGGATGTTGCTGCCCTTGCCGCTGATGAACAAGTGCGGGTTGCGGCTGGCGTGCCAGACCTCGTCATGCCGGGTGAGCGACCAGTAGCCGGGTCCGACGGGGAACGGGGAGTCCGGGAAGTCCCACTCCTTGTAGAAGCGCAAGGTCGGCGCCTGGCGGAGCGCCTTGAACGCACCCTCGCGGTAGTTTCGCGGCTTCAACCAGAATGCAGGGTCGGACAGGTCGAACGAATCGATCTCGACCTCAGCCGGTACGAAAGCCGGTACGAAAGCCGGCGCGACCAGGATGGTGGAAGGCGTCTGGAGATCCGACATGAGACGATCGTAGCGGAATCGTCTCATCACCACCCCGTCGGCGTCTGTGAGGTTCCGGCAGCCCAGCTTGCATCCAACCTCACGACTCCCGCCGACACGAACTTCAGCAATACGGATTCACGCTCATTAGCCTGTACGTATGCTCTCACCTTCACAGATCGAGCGGGTACTGGTCGTGACTGCTCACCCCGACGATGTCGACTTCGGTGCCGCCGGCACGGTGGCGGTGCTCACTGATGCTGGCGTCGAGGTGACCTACTGCCTCGTCACCGATGGTGATGCCGGGGGGTTCGACCTCACGATCCCACGGCCCGAGATGGCTTCCCTGCGGCGTGTCGAACAGGCCCGCGCGGGCAAAGAGGTGGGTGTCGAGCAGCTCGTGTTCCTGGGCCACGGCGACGGGCGAGTGGTCGCCGATCTCACGTTGCGGCGTGACATCAGCCGGGTGATCCGTCAGGTTCGCCCAACGGTCGTCATTCAGCAGTCGCCAGAGTTGAACCTCGACCGCATCTACGCCAGCCATCCCGACCACGTCGCGGCGGCGCAAGCGTGCATTGCTGCGGTCTACCCGGATTCGCGCAATCCGTTCGCCTACCCGGAACTCATCGCCGAAGACCTGGCTGCTTGGACTGTACCCGAGGTGTGGGTGATGGGTGGTCCACAGCCCGACGCTCACGTCGACGTCACCGACCAGGTCGACCGTAAGATCCGCGCACTGCTCTGCCATGAGACACAGCACGTCGACCCGGTCGGAACCGAGCAGCGCGTACGCGCCTGGTTGCAGGCGGTCGCGGCAACGTTCGGTCTTGCCGAAGGACGCTTGGCGGAGGCCTTCCAGGTCGTCGACACCCGCTGACCGCATCGTTGTAGAGAGCTGTCCGGCTTCAACCGCTGGGCAGCAGTAGGGTGAGCGTATGTCTGGAGACGGCGTGGCGCCGAGATCTCGCTGGACCGCCGATGGCGAAGCAGCGGTGAGGGGGTTGGTGACTACAGCGCTGCAACAGGCGGGTGCCTCATTTGCGCTTGTGTTCGGTAGCCGTGCACGCGGTGACGCCGACCCTGGTTCCGATCTTGATATCGGCGCGTGGTGGCCGACGTCTCCGCCAACGCCTTGGGCAGTCGAGGTGCCGGCAGGTGTTGACCTGCTTGTGCTGAACGACGCCCCGCTGGAACTTGCCGGACGTGTGGCATGTGAGGGTGTCTTGCTCTTCGACGACGACCCGCCGGCGCGGGTGTTATGGGTTGCGACTACACGAAAGATCTGGCTCGATGAACGGCCGCGCTTTGCCCAGGCGCACAGAATCTTTCTCGATGTTGCCGCTCATGGTCGATGAGGGGCGCATCGCTCGACTGCTCCGAGGCATCTCGGACAGGTCGGCCCGGTTGCATGCGGCCGCCGCAACACGAGACGAGATTCACGATCCGTTGTGGCTCGATGGTGTCAAGTACCTCTTCGTCACGATCATCGAAGGCTGCGTCGATGTCGCCCATCACCTTGCTGCCTCCGAGAAGTGGCAGCCACCCGACAGCAATGCTGCGGCACTGCGAGCCATGGGCGAGCGAGGTGTCATTGACGCGGAACTCGCGACGCATCTGGCGTCTGCTGTGGGCTTTCGTAACGTTCTGGTGCACCAATACGCAGCGGTCGATGATCGAATCGTGATGTCCGTTCTCGACCGGATCGACGAGTTCGACCGCTTCGTAGCAGCAACCAGCGCCTGGGTGCTCCGGCGAGAGCACGGCGCTGGCGACCGCTGAATCAACGATTCGCCATTTCACTCGACGGGCAGCGCTGGATACACTTCCGAGATCGACTTGACCGTCGGGTCAAGTCGCGTCACCGAACGCCATCTCGGAACCAAGGGGATTCACCATGACCGAAGCCGTCATCGTTGCTACTGCTCGCAGCCCGATCGGCCGCGCCAACAAAGGATCGTTGGCCACCATGCGGCCAGATGACATGAGTGCGCAGATCATCAGCGCGCTGATGGCCAAGGTTCCTCAGGTACAGCCCAGCCACATCGACGATCTGATGATGGGCATCGGACAGCCCGCGGGTGAGGGCGGCTTCAACATCGCTCGCGTCGTAGCCATTCTGTCCGGCCTCGACGACGTTCCGGGCGTCACCGTCAATCGCTACTGTTCATCGAGCCTGCAGACCATTCGGATGGCGTTCCATGCCATCAAGGCCGGCGAAGGCGATGCGTTCATCGCCGCAGGCGTCGAGACCGTCAGCCGCTACTCCTCTGGCGCCTCCGACACGGCCCCGAATGCGATCTTCAAGCCCTCCGGTGAGCGCACCAAGGGTCGCTCACAGGGCGGCCAAGGCGCGTGGACCCCGCCAGAGGGTCTGCCCGACATCTACATCGCGATGGGCCAGACAGCGGAGAACGTAGTCGAAGTCGAAAGCGTGTCTCGTGAAGACATGGACCACTTCGGTGTCCGTTCGCACAACCTGGCGTGCGAGCACGTCGAGAACGGATTCTTCGAACGCGAAATCACCCCGATCACATTGGCCGACGGCACCGTGGTGTCGAAAGACGACGGTCCACGCGCCGGCACCACATACGAGGCGGTCAGCCAACTGAAGCCGGTCTTCCGCCCGGATGGCACCATCACCGCCGGCAACGCCTGCCCACTCAACGATGGGGCTGCCGCAGTGCTCGTGATGAGCGACACCAAGGCAAAAGAACTCGGGCTCACGCCGTTGGCCCGGATCGTGTCATCGGGCGTGTCCGGGCTGAACCCCGAGATCATGGGCCTTGGCCCGATCGAGGCGTGCCGTCAGGCGCTCCGGCGTGCGGGTATGACCATTGACCAGATCGACCTCGTCGAGATCAACGAGGCGTTTGCGGCCCAGGTCATTCCGTCGGCTAAGCATCTCGGCATCCCGATGGAGAAACTCAATGTACAAGGCGGCGGGATTGCGCTCGGCCACCCATTCGGCATGACTGGTGCCCGGATCATGACCACCTTGCTCAACGGTCTGCAGTCGCGAGGCAAGACGTTCGGCATGGAGTCGATGTGCGTCGGCGGCGGGATGGGTATGGCGATGATCGTCGAGCGCCTCAGCTGACCAGTCGTTGTGTCGTTTCGGTCGACGGAGGTTGCGCCATTGGAGGTTGCGTCATTGGTGGTGCGCCGACTGGTGGTGCGACTAGCGGTGATCTCAATGTCAACATCGTCGCGATGAGCGCGCACACGAGCATGATTCCGCCGGCTATGGCAAAGACGGCCCCGGCGCCCAACGCACCGTAGATCGCTGGGGCCGCGAACGATGCGGTGGCTGCCGCCAAGAGTTGCCCGCTGCCGGCCAGCCCCTGGGCTGCCCCGGCTCGACCGATCGCGGCCGCGGCTGCCACCGCAGCTTGCCCCGCCGGGACTGCCATCGCCTGCACAGAACCTTCGAGCATCAACACGCCCACGATCACCAGTGGAACGGTGATCAGCCCGTAACTGGCGGTGCACAGCGCGGCGATTGCCATCGCAACGACACCCACGCGTACCGGGCCGAGACGATCAGCGAGTCGTCCACCGCGAGTGGCGAGCAGGGCAAAGGGAATGCCGTACATGAGAAAGCTCAATCCGACCAGGATGTTGGATGCCCCACGGTCGGTCAGGTAGCGATCCCACAACGCATCGAATACCCCGATCGGCAAAAACAGCCCGACTGCCAACAACATCGCGACCTTCATGTCGCGACGCCGAAGAAGATCGATCCCGATTCGTTGACGCCGCTCGGACCGATGAGGTTCCGGCAGGCGCCGGCCGACGAGAGTCACGGCTGCTGCGGCGGCTGCCGTGCTGCACACGAGAAAGGGCCAACGCAACCCGAGCGGTCCAACGAGGGCACCGCCGATCACGGGGCCGGTGACGAATCCGGCCAACTCGATTCCGCCAAGCCGGCCGAGTCGTTCAGCGACCCTTTCGTCGGACATGCTCGCGACGATCGACCGCGCCGCGGGCGTGAAGACGCCGTTGGAGAGTCCGAGGATGCCTCGGGCGGCGATGAACATCGTGATCGACGAACTCCCGGCGAACACGACCCCGCCGACGACCGCCAGCGTGAGCCCAGCGATGAGCAGCGCTTTGGAATGCCCGTGATCGGCGTAGGGCGCGATGAACAGTTGGGCAAGAACGCCGACGACGAAACCGGAACCGGCGATCCATCCAAGTCCGGCATCGCTGAACCTGTACTTGTCTTGCAGGTCGCTCAGCACCGAAAACACCACACTGTTCGACACGCCGATCGCGAAGCTGGCTGCGAGCAGTGTGTTCAAGCCGTCGTCAGCTCTACGAGCGTTGCGGCGGCTCACTCGTAGATCCGGGTCGGTAGGTCGGCCCGGATACGTACGACTTCTGGTTCGTGGGGCAACTGGAAGGCACGCACGACGTACTGTGTTCCGCCGGCCATCAGTTCGGCCAGTACCCACGAGGCAGACGAGTCGCGTTGTCCATCGCCCAGTGGATGGAGCGCGTCGACGTCGAGTCCAGCGGTGTCGGCTTCGGCATGCCACAACGCGACGAGCCCGCGCCGCAAGGTTGGCTCGCTCATCAGATCGCTTCCGACAAGGCACAGTTCCACGGTGGTGATCGCAACGAGTTGTACCTGCGAGACATCGATTTCATTGCCGACGAGTTCGCCGTCGAGCATGACGACGACCGCCGCGCCGCCTTCGGCCATCTCCCCGATGAAGCCGTAGCGCACCAGCGGCAACCCATCGTCACCGTCACACTCGACGCGAATCCGGTCGCCCGGGCCGAGACTCACCCCGAGCCTGCAACGTGTTCGAGCAGCACCGCATCGCTGAGAGCCGGCCACAGCACGAGGGCCTCTGCTGCCCACTCATCGAACGCCCGGTCGGTGAGTGCGATGCAAGCAATGCCCCCTCCGGCTGCGGCCACCTGATCCACCCACAGAAACGTACCAGAGCCGCCGAAGTGGCCAACCGTGGCGGGCGAATTGCGGGTGCCGGTCCAATGCGGTTGTTTGTCTCCTCGGATCTCGATGCCCAACCCCCATGGGCACGGATCGAACCGGCCGATGCCCGGGATGATGCCGGCGAGGTCGGCAAACACTGGGTTCGTCGCCTCGGTTGCCGTGGCGGCAGAGATCAATCGGGGAATGAGCAACTCTCCGGCGAAGGCGACAAGGTCGGTGATCGTGCTCCACATCTGGTGCGCGGGGGAGCCGCGAAGCGTGCTGGCCGACATGCCGAGCGGGGCGAAGACTGCCTCGTGCAGGTAGGCATCGAATGGCATCCCCGCTGCATCGGCGACAGCTGCGGCGGCAAGCTCGATCCCGGTGTTCGAGTAGATCCTGCGACGACCCGGTCGCGTGATCGGATCAGGACCATCGAACCCATACCCACCCGCATGAGCGAGCAGATGACGCAGTGTGCACCCCGGTTGCCCTACGGGCGAGTCGAGCGAGATGATGCCTTCCTCGACAGCGACGAGCATTGCCCATGCGCTGACCGGTTTGGCGATCGACGCGAGTCGGTACCCGTGGTTCGGGTCTCCGATGGTCGTGACCGAGCGGTCGGAGTGGAGTACGGCAGCGCTTACCTTTCCGACGGGCCATGTAGATGTGAGACCCAAAGCAGACACAGTCGACTGGTGGAACAGTAGCTAGGCGAGGTCGCTGGTGCGGAGCATCTCGGCGACGTGGAAGGCCAGATCGAGACTCTGACGAGCGTTGAGGCGCGGATCGCAGACCGTGTGATATCGATCGACGAGTTGCGAATCGAGGATCTTGTCGGCACCACCGATGCATTCGGTGACGTTGTCGCCGGTGAGTTCGACGTGGATCCCCCCGGGCCAGGTGCCCTCGGCATGGTGGGCGCGGACGAAGCCGTCGATCTCGGCACAGATGTCGGCGAAGTCACGGGTCTTGTGGCCGGTGGCCGATGTGAACGTGTTGGCATGCATCGGATCGCACGCCCAAACGACGGGGTGGCCAGCGTCGTGGACGGCCCGCAGGATGGGGCGGAGCGCTTGTTCGACGTTGGCGGCCCCCATCCGGCTGATGAGGGTGAGTCGTCCCGGGATGCGGCCGGGGTTGAGTTTCTCGCACAGATCGATCACGTACCCGGTACCGGTGGTAGGGCCGATTTTGCAGCCGATCGGGTTGCCGACACCGCGCAGGAATTCGACGTGGGCACCGTCGAGTTCGCGGGTTCGCTCACCGATCCACAACATGTGGGCCGAACAGTCGTACCACCCACCGGTGAGCGAGTCCTGGCGGGTGAGTGCCTCTTCGTAGCCGAGTAGGAGTGCTTCGTGGCTGGTGTAGACATCGACCTGGTTGAGGTTCGGGTTGCTGTCGGTATCGATCCCGCAGGCGCGCATGAAGTCGAGCGCGCGATCGATCTCGCTGGCGATCTGTTCGTACCGACGGCCCTCAGGGCTCGACGCAACGAACTCCTGAGTCCAGGCGTGCACCCGGCCGAGGTCGGCAAATCCACCCTTGGTGAACGCCCGCACCAGGTTCAACGTGGACGCCGATTGGTGGTAGGCCTGAACCAGACGTTCGGGGTTCGGTGTACGGGCGGCTTCGGTGGCCATGGGATCATTGACGATGTGGCCCCGAAAGCTCGGCAGTTGGAGGTCGCCGACCTGTTCGTACGGCGTGGATCGCGGTTTGGCGAACTGTCCGGCGATGCGTCCTACCTTGACGACCGGGACGCCGAGTGAGTACGTGAGCACGACGGCCATCTGCAGGATCACGCGCAGTTTCTCGCGGATGTTGATCGCGGAAAACTCCTCGAAGCTTTCGGCACAGTCACCGGCTTGCAACAAGAACGCGTTTCCTGCCGCGACCTGGCCGAGCGATGCCTGCAATGATCTCGCCTCGCCTGCGAAAACGAGCGGCGGGAAACCGGCAATCTGCTTGAGTGCGCGGTCGAGGTCGCCCTCATCGGGCCAGTCGGGTTGTTGGCCGGCCGTGTGCGATTGCCACGACGATGGAGTCCATGCCTTTACCACGCCTGCAAGGTTAGCGACGGCGCTGGAGCTGGCGGCAGAGCGTTTCGTTGCGGTCACTGATGACAGTGAATGAACTCGAAGGGATCATGGTGCCCGGTGGTACTGCGAAGCTGAACAGCGCGAGGTGGCCGTCAGCGGTGACAGAGAGTTCCTTGGTCACGGGATCCGCGATGATGCGTACGGCGACCGTGGATCCGGCTTGGGTGACTGGTGCGCCGGTCACTGTCGCCTCGCCGGTTCGCAACTCGAATCGCATCGGTCCACTGCCATCGGCCACCGCAACGATTGTCCAGCTCGCGCCTGCTTCGTCGGTGCCTTCCACGAGAGCCGTCTCGCCGGCAGGATCGAACACGAACCTGCCCGTCAACTGGAGCATCCCTTGCGCGCGTTCCAGCGCGACCCACGATCCCTGCTCAGCGATGTACACCGCGATGCAACCGCCGGTGGCGCTCTCATCAACGGCGACGACTCCATCGCGGGGCACAGGGAGGCCGGGATCGAAGCCGATCAAACCTGGTGCGGGGTTGCCGAACAATTGATCATCAAGTTGATACCGCCACGCGGTGAAACCGGGTTCCTTCAGGTTCTGGACCCAGATGGCCAGACTCACGTTGCACCACGTGCCCCACACGACGAGCGATCCAACAGCAGTCTGTGCAAGGCGCCGTGTGGCTCTGCGGCCGGGCATCGGTATCGCGGCGATGGCGATAGCGCCTGGAACCATCAGCATCGGCAGCATGTCGACCAGGTACCGATTCGCGACGAACCCGATGATGAAGCTGGGCGCGGCCGCCACAGCGGCGCCGATCAGCAGGGCGGTCCACGGCCAGGCTCGACGTCGGAGCACGATGACCGTGCCTGCCAGGCCGGCGAGGAGTAACAGGGTGGCCGATGCAGTGAGCGAGGCTGACGGGCTACTGGTTTCGAGCGGGTATGACCCGTAGTCCGGCGCCAACGGACCGAACCGGATGAATGGTGCCAGGCGTTCGAACCGTACCGTGTCGGGCCTCAAGTACTGTGCCAGCGTGGTGGGTAAGAACCGGAGGCTGAAGAAGCTCTCGTGGTTGCCGGCGAACCATGCGGCCCGGGAGGCATCTTGCAGGCTCAGGAGCTGTCGTCCGCCGGGAAGACCGAACAGCGAACCGAACTTGGCGACGTTGACCGCCAAATGCACGACGACGCCCGTTGCCGCTACGCCAACCATCTCGACCGAGCGGGTTCGTGCCCGCCGCCAGAGCAGCAGGCCGATCAGCACCAGTCCCACTGTCGCGCCGAATCCGACCGGGGCGCGGGTGAGTGTCGCGGCCGAGGCGGCGACCCCAGCCATAATGGCCGACCGCCGTGATGGTCCGTTCCAACACCGCAGCGCAGCCACGATCGCCCACACCCCAAAAGCTGCGGCCCACAATTCGGTCTCGTGGTACACGCTGACCCAACCGGCAAGGAACAGCACCGGCGAGCAGGCGACCGCGGCAACGAACAGCGGTGTGCGCCACCAGACATCACGGTTGCGATCGGGCCAGATACCGGTGGCCCATTGGCGGGCCAATTCAGCCAGGTGGAACGCGGCCGTCAACAACGCGACGAACCCAACGGTCATCGAGAGACGTACCAGTCGGCCGGTGAACAACTGGCCGAAGAGAGCGAACGGCAGTCGCACCAGCGAAAGCAAAGGTCCGTAGTACAGATACGTCTTGCCGTCGATCAAGAAGCCCTCGGGACCAGGGATGCCGGGGCGAACGTCGATCCTGCCGTGCAATAGCGAGCGCGCCTGCTCGTCGTAGAAGTCGGTGCTGAAGCCGCCACGAGCGAACAGGTCCCATGGGCGCCAACGACACAACACGAGCACGAACAGCGTTGTCGCGATCGCGATGGTCCACCGTGAGGTTCGCAGCGACCTGGGCGACGCCGCGAACTGGGCGTCAGCGAGTGCGGTCGGTGCGGTCTGACGCCACATCGAGAACCGGGCTGACAGACAACTCGTAGACGAACTGGTAGGCAAACAACGTTGGCCACATTCGCACCAGGGCGCGGTCGATCAGTGCCGCCAGTAGCCCAAGCCTGCCTTCGGTGCGGACGCCAAGCGCATCGAACGGCACGCCGGTGTGGCACCGGGCAATTGGTACGAGCGCTGCTTGTTCCGTCACTCGGGCGAACGATCGACGTGTAAAGAACCGCATGTGTGTGGCGTCGAGGATGCCGCGCTGGTCGTAGTCGAACAGGCCCAGGGCGATGCGACCGCGTGGGTACCAGTGGGAGATGTTTGGCACACTGGCAATCAGCGTGCCGCCACGCCGGAGACGTTGAGACATCTCAACGAGCAGTCGGTCGGGCCGTCGAACGTGCTCGATGACGTCGGCAGCGATGACCACGTCGAACCCATCGCCTACGTCGTCGGGAATGCCATCTTCAAGATTGGCGTGCACGAAGTGATGCATCCGGTCGCGAACACCGGGTTCTTCGGTGAGGTCGACTCCGGTGACTTGATGCCCTTGGTCCATCAACGCCTTGGCGAGCCAGCCGGGCCCGCAGCCGACGTCGAGCACCTTCATCGGCAGCCGAGCCTGCATCATCTGGAGTACTCGACCGTGTGAACTGTGCGCCGAAGGCTTGTATGCGTATGCCTCGGCGACGTGACCCAGGCGGCCACGGCCGAATCCTGTGCGGCCGAACTTGTACCGCAACGTGTCGATCGCGACGTCGCGGGCGTACACCATGCCGTTGACGTGGCAGATCTCGCCGCCGTAGTAGGTGGGGATCGGCACCTCAACGATGCGTTGCTCGGCAGCGAGGAGTTGGAGGATGATCTCGGTGTCGAAGTCGAATCCATCGCTGTTGCCCAAGAACGGCAACTCGGCGAGGGCACTGACCTTGTAGGCGCGATAGCCGGAATGCCATTCACTGAGTTGGGCGCCGGTCACAGCGTTCTGAAATGTGGTGAGTACGCGGTTGCCGAAGTATTTGTACGTCGGCATCCCACCCTTACGAGCGGCGCCGGGGGTCATCATCCTTGAACCGAAAACCGCGTCGGCCTCGCCTGCCAGGATCGGGGTCACCAGGTCGCCCATCACCTCGGGTGCGTACTGGCCATCGCCGTGGAGCATCACCACCACATCCCAACCATGGTCGATGGCATAGGTGTACCCGGCCTTTTGGTTACCGCCGTAGCCGAGGTTGGTGGGGTGACGCAGGATCGTGAGCGGCAGATGGTCAACGGACTCGAGGTACTCCGTGGCCACTTGAAACGTGCCGTCGACGGAATAGTCGTCCTGCACCAGCACTTCGGTCAATTGAGTGCGCATCTCGTGAGGGATGCGGTCAAGGACATCAGCAAGCGTGGATTCGGCGTTGTACGCGACAACGAGCACGCCGACCTTCATGAAAGCCAGCGTACTCGTTGTACCGAGGGAAGTGAGTTGTCGTGCCTGTGGTCGTGCCTGTTGTTCTGCCCTGTGTCGTGCTCAGGCGGCGAGGATCCGCTCGGCATCCTCACGGAGTCCGGCTACAGCCCGACTGACCAACCGGCGAGCAGCCTCGGCGGTGACGCCCAGGTTTTCGCCGACCTCACGGAAACTCTTGCGCTCACCGTCGAGCAGACCGAAGCGTGCCTCGACGGCATAGCGGGCGCGCTTGTCGAGCGTGCCGAGCAGTTCGTCGAGCAGATCGCTGTCGACGATGGCCATCACGGCGTCTTCTGGGGTTCCGTCACCGTTGGCCATGAGGTCGCCGAGGGTTGCGTCGCCGTCGTCACCAATGGTTTTGTCGAGCGACACCGGGGTGGTCAGGCGGTGCAGTTCGGCGTTGCCGATGTCGAGGGTCTCGCCATCACCGCTGGCTTGACGCAACGCAGCACGAAGGCTCGCCGAGCGATCGCCGGGAATGCGGATGAGGCTGGCCTTCTGGTCGAGTGCACGGCCGATGGCCTGGCGGATCCAGAATGTCGCGTAGGTAGAGAACTTGAACCCTCGCCGCCAGTCGAACTTGTCGACAGCGTGCTCGAGGCCGAGGTTGCCCTCTTGGATGAGATCGAGCAGGTCCATGCCTTGGGGGAGGGGGTAGCGGCGAGCAATGCTCACCACGAGGCGCAGGTTGGAGCGGATGAAGCGATCCTTGGCAGAAGCGGCTGCAGCCACAGAGGCCTTCAGCGCTGCGCCCTTGTCGCCGTTTGCGAGGCGATCGGCCGCTGCACGGCCAGCTTCGATGACGCGAGACAACTCGCGCTCTTCTTCCGCATTGAGCAAGGACACCTTACCGATGTCGTTCAGGTACAATCCGATTGAGTCATTCATGGCAATTGTTCTCAACTTCTCTGTTCGTCGTTACATTCCGCGCGGGTGACGTGTCGTTTGGCACACCGGCAGAGATCGGCGGAGGTGATATTCGGGGGGACATGGAACTGTACTACAGATGTCAAGCCCTGTCCTGTCAAGAACGTCCATGACGGGCGGATTCCTGCACGTAGGGTGATCGGTCCCGCCTCTAGACTGATACTTCGTGTCGCAGAGCCCTCCAACATCAGTCCCGCGCGCCCGGGTCGGCCTTTTCGGTGGCACGTTCGACCCACCCCATGTGGGGCATCTTGTCACGGCGGTCAACGTCCGCCACGCACTGCGGTTGGACACCGTGATCTTGATGGTGGCCAATGTGCCCTGGCAAAAGCAGGGGCATCGCGTAATCTCTCCTGCCGATCATCGCCTCGCGATGGTCGAGGCAGCGGTGTGTGGAGCCGAGGGCCTGATCGCTGGCCGTACCGAGATCGACCGAGGGGGACCGAGCTTCACTGCCGACACGCTTGCCGCTCTGGCCGACGAGCATCCTGGTGCCGAATTGTTCACGATCGTGGGTGATGATGCCGCTGCGGGCATCACGACGTGGGAGCGACACGACGAGGTCGTTCGCTCCTCGACCCTTGTGGTGGTGGATCGCCCTGGTGCTCCGGTTCAGCTACCTGAGCAGTTCGACTGGCAGCGGGTCGAAGTTCCTCGCCTCGATGTATCCAGTACCGATTTGCGTGCACGCGTTCGTGAACACCGTCCGCTCGACTACCTTCTCACCGAGGCGGTTCTGCGGTATGTGCGTGCCCACGCCCTGTATCAGGAGTCAGAGTGAGCGCATTGTCCTCGCAGCGCCGTCGCCGTTCGCTTGCGATGTTGGCCGCCACGCTGTCCGTTGTTGCCGCAGTACCGCTGTTGGGGTATGTCGGGGTACGCGCCATCCTTGATTCACGGGGTGGCACTGACGCCCTGAAGAACAACCTGCCGGTTGTCGCGTTTCCAGACACAGCTACTGCCGCTCTCATCACATCGAACGGCGCTGGTCGCCTCACGAGCGTCACCGTGTTCGTGTTGAACCCCGCGGGCATCGGCGGATCGGTCATCTCGGTACCGGTCAGCGCAGATTTCGGTTTCACCGACGACAACCGGATGTCGTTACAGGACGCCTATGAGCAAGGCGGACTTACCGACACTGTCGATGCACTCGGATCGTTGTTGCCGCTCACCATCAACTTCTCCGCCGAGCTCGATCCACAGCAGTTGGATGCGGTCCTTGCACCCTATGCACCATTTCCTGTTCAGCTCACCAGCACGACGGCCGCCACTGCGGGCCACGACGAGATTCCTGCCGGCCTGCGTTCGCTCGACTCCGGCCAGGCCGTACAGGTGCTCACTTCGTCACCGGCCGAGGGTCAACTCGAAGCGAGCCGTCGTCCAAATGTGGAAGCGATCTGGGTGGGTGTTGTCTCCGCTGTCGGCACTGGGCACAACTCCGCCGACGTCATCGCCGAGGTGGCACCGGTCTCTTTCGATGATCTAGCCGCCCATCTGTTTGCCGGCACCACCCAGACTCGGGGCCTTACCGTGCAGGCGTTGACGCCACCGCAGAATCCCAAGAACATCGATGTCGAACAACTTGACCGTTCCGAAGCGGTGTTCGTCTTCGCCAGCGTTTGTCCCGGTGCAATGTCACCGACCGCCGATGGGCCGACGTTCCGCCTGATCGCACCCCCCGGCTTCGATGCTGCGGTGAAACGAACCATCGACAAGCTGCTGTTCTTCGGTGGCAACATCGTGTCAGTCGACACCACGGCTGCGCCACAGCCCGGTACCGTGTTCTATGTGCCCGACGACGTCCTTCGTGTCGACGCCGCGTCCACCAATCTCATCCTCGGTGATTTCACCTTCGGGACCCCCACCGAGCGCATTGATGGCGTCGATATCACGGTGGTGCTTGGCACCGACTACCTCTCGAAAGCGGCTCTGTCGTGAACGTCTCCGATTCCGAAGCGCTGGCATGTACAGCCGCGCTCGCCGCCGATGAACGCAAGGGTGAGCAGATCAGCATTCTTACGGTCGGCGACCTGTTGCAGATCACCGAGTTCTTCGTTATCGCAAGCGCGTCGAACCGACGTCTGGTACGCAGCATCGTCGAAACCATCGAAGAAAAAGTGAAGCTGCACCACGACCGCTCACCGTTGCGCATCGAGGGCATCGCCGAACTGCAGTGGGTACTCATGGACTACGGCGATGTCGTCGTACACGTGTTCACCGATGAGACCCACGACTACTACGAAATCGAGCGGCTGTATCGCGACGTGGTACGGGTCGACTGGACCGCCGACTGAAGTGGACCGCAATCGTCGGCTAGCGCGTCTGTTGACGGCTGGCCGACGTCAGGTTGCGGGACGACGTCATGTGGTGGGTCGCCGTCATGTGGTGGGCCACCGTCATGTGGTGGGTCGCCGTCGGGTGGTCTCGGTCGTACACCGGGTGGGTTCGACCCGGACGCAGGAAGGTCGGTCCGTCGGTCCGTCGTTGTCGGGACGATTCGATACGGCACAGCTACCGGTCATCGCCGCCGACCCCGTCACGGTCACGGTGGCGCGCCGGATCGAGCCGGGTTGGGAAGCCGAGTTCTTGAAGTGGGCCGATGAGTTGATCACCGCCGTTCAGCGGCAGCCGGGCTGCCTCGGCGCAGCCGTGCTCCACCCCGGTATCGCAGGCGGTGAGTATCAGATCGTCGTGCGGTTCACCGATGGCCTCACCTTGCGGCACTGGGAACGATCAGAAGAGCGAAACGAATTGATGGAACGCGCCGACCGGTTCGTCATGAGCACCCGGCTACAACGCACCGTCGGAGTCAATGCATGGTTCGAGGCTGCCGCGCACGCCGAGCCACACCGGCCGCGCTGGAAGCGGATCCTGTTCGACGTTGCGTGGGTCTACCCCGTCTCGCTGGCGATGGCCATCTTCATCTCGCCGTTGCTGGGCAGGCTGCCCGTGTTCGAGCGCGTGCTGCTGGGCGCCACGATCATCACGGGGGCAATGAGCTTCGCAATCGGACCGCTCCGACGATGGAATCGCAAGAGACGCCGTCTCTGATCACGTTGGGATCTGTGCCGGCACGTTGATAATCTCTGTCGTCCCTCACGGGGCTGTAGCTCAGTTGGCAGAGCACTTCCATGGCATGGAAGGGGTCAAGGGTTCGATTCCCTTCAGCTCCAC
>JANYDH010000203.1 GCA_025359865.1 Actinomycetes bacterium
GGGGGGGGGGGGCCCCCCCCCCCCCCCCCCCCCACCACCGCGTTCATCGTCAGGAACCGACGATGGCAGTGTCCGGGAAGTACCCGGAGATGTCAGCAACGAGATGCGTCGCACCGGAGGTGAAGATGCACACCCGGCCGCCGTCACCAACCTTGGCCGCAACCATGTTCGGCGTGTCGAGGCCGGTCAGGTTGAGGTTGGCGGCCAGCGGCCGAGGCGAACCACACGGATAGACCGTGACGAACCCTGCCGAAGCGCTCTCGGTGGCGGTGAGGTTCAGCAGCACCGCTCCGGCATCGACCGGCACCTTCGTGGCACCGGCGCCCGTGACCTTCAGTTCGATGGTCTGACCGGCGACTGGCTTAGCTCCGCTGTAGCCGACCTGGCCGTACTCGGTGCGGGTCTCAAGCAGGCGCTCCGGCACGATGGGCATGAACGGCGAACCGGCTGGGGCGAAGCCCTGGAGGTCGGCCACCAGATGGGTTGACTTGCTCGTGAAGAGGCAGACGTTTCCACCGGTACCAACCTTCGCTGCGACCAGTGTGGCCCGGGTGATACCCGGCACGAGCATGACGTTGGCTGCCTTCGGCGGCGTGGTACCACAGGGGTAGACCGTCACAAAGCCGGCTGCTGAGCTCTCGGTAGCCGCCACATTCAGATAGACGGCCTTGGCATCAGTTGGAACCTTTGCGGTACCGGTGTCGGTCACGTGGAGCGTGATGACAGCGCCGTCGGCAGGCTTCGCGCCGACGTAGCCCTTCTGGCCACCCGTCTCAGTGGTCCGGGTCTCGAGCAGACGCTCTGGCTGAGTGGATACGTACGCAGCATCGGAGGGGTGGAACCCGGCGAGGTCGGCGACAAGGTCCGTGGACACGTTGGTGAACAAACACACGGTGCCATCAGCTGCTAGCGGGGCGGCAACGAGGTTCTGGGTGATGAGGCCCGGGACTGGGTTGAAGCTCGATGCCAGCGGCCGCGGGGCGTCGCACGCATACGCCGTGACGAACCCGTTGTCCGAACTGTTCACCGCAGTGACATTGAGATACACGGTCTTGGCATCCGTCGGCACGAGCGAGCCGGTCAACCCGGTCACCTTCACCTTGACGATGGCGCCTGCGGCTGGCTTGGCACCCGTGTATCCGAGTTGACCACCAGCGTCCACGGCCCGCGTATCGAGCACGCGCTGCGGGTTCACCGGGATGAACTCGGGCGAGCGTGGTGACTGCTCGGTGCCCTGGTTGACACTGTCCACATGCGGCAGCGCCAGGTACGGGAAGGTACCGCCGAAGGCACGGTCGTTGCGGTCGACAGAGTCGACTGCGACCAAACCCTGCACGAGCTTGCCGGATTGGGCAGCCCCCTCGACAGCCTGGATGGCGATGTCGACGACGTCGTCGACCAGACGGCGGCCGTTCGGGAAGCCTTGCACATCACCAGCCAGCACACCGTATGGATTCGGCTTGGCGGTCGGTGGGACCGCCATGTTCAACCGCAGCATTTCCGCAGGGGTCGCATTCGTGTTCCCACGGGCGACGCGAGCATCGGCGTTCAGGTCGGGTGAGTTGAGGTCGACGTTCAACACAACAGCTGGGTCACCGCTCAGGCCGGCGTTGGCCTTGCTGATTCCCTGCAGGAAGATCTCCGTCAGGTCATTGCGCGGCGTTGCCGGGGCGGGTACGCCGTAGATCGCCTGGATCAGTGTTGGCAGGATCGGCGTCTCGACTTTTGCGACCACAGCCGGGATCGTGTGATCGACGTCGGGAGAGATCGAGTTGAACGCATCCTTGAGCGCCAGCGGGATCACGACCTCGTTGACCAATGGGTTGCCGAGCCGGGATACCTGGACGAACGCACTGTCCGGAGCCGCATCACCGGCAACCGCGGCGCTGCGGCGATCCGTCGTGCTCCAGATGCCGATCACCGGGTTGCGGGTGGCGTCGTTGTTGATCGCCAGCGCCGACTTGGGCACTTGCAACGCGATCGAGTTGACGTTGTAGCCCGCCAAGGTGTCCTGGCCCAACTCGGAGCCATCGCCGCCGTACAAGAGGTCGAACACGCGCAGGTCGAGGAAGAACGGATCGTCGGCTTGTCCTACGTAGTTCTTCCCACCATTACCGGGAAGGTTGACGATGGCCTGATCGCGCAACGGGGTGTAGTCCGGCATCGACTTCGCACCGGCAATCGACGGCGCGGCAATCGCCTCATCGAGGAGTGTGGTCGTCACGCTCGTGTCGCCATTCGTCACCGTCAGGTCATAGGTCTGGTATCCGTTTAGGTCAGGATCGTTGAGCGACGTCACCTGGCCGGTGTTGGTCAAGAACTGACCGTTCGGATCGCGGTAGTGAGTTGTGAACACCCACGTGTACGTGAGGTCGGCTACGGCATCACCGTCGTTGTCGATCTTGATGTTGTAACGAGTGTCGTCGGCCCACGGATAGAAGTTCGGACCGCCGTTCGGCTCCTCGAAGGGAATCCAGTTGGAGATCAGCGTGACGCTATCGGGCTTGTCCGGGCTGACGAACGCATACACGTCGGTGTTGTCTGCTCGCGGATCGCCCGCGATCAACGGTGCCTCGCGGTGGCTGGACGCCGTGACCGACGTCGGGCCGACCTGGGTGGCGAATGCACCGGTCACCAGTGCCAGACCAGCCGCTCCAGCGACGCCTTTCTTCCAACGAGTACCTTTGCTGTGACTATGTTGATGTCGAACCATTGGTTTGTGAACCTCCATGTCGACGACCATCAATGTGGTCGTGTTTCGTTACTAGAGTTCGTTCGACACGAAGCACGATGCGGATCGGAATTCCTTTTCGGAGGGCTCATTCCTCACGCGATCGGTGGATCGCGCGCTGTCAAGGGATGCGGAGGGAGAAGCGCCACCATGGCCGACATCGGCAAGCCGAAACGGGTGATCAGTGTCCCGGACCGAGAACAGGTTCCGATCCCGATGGAACCTGCCCGCCCCGAGCCTGCGCCGAGCGAGCACTCCTCACATGAATGACGCCCTCTCCGGCGAGACCCCGACCGATCCAGTTCACGGATACAAAGTCGGCCTGTTGTGCTACCTCGGCGACGGTTGTATCCGGCTGTCTGGAGTTGGCGGGCCACGCGACGGACAAGTCGGTGATCGTCTCTACGACGTCGACGACGTGGCACGGTGCGCACGCGGGTTGGATCATCTGGCGCCCGACGAAGCATGCACGTGCGGGTTCTGGTCAGTGGTCGACCGGACCGACCTCGGCCGCGCGTTCAATCGGCTTGATCAGACCTGGGCAGATCTCGAAATCGAATCGTTCGGGCAGATGGTGGTCCACGAATACGGACTGCGCAGCCAGTGCCAGCGCGTCCTCGCGGTGACCCTCGACGACCGTTGCGTCGAATGCGGTCGCACGGCGACACTGCTGTGCGCCGACAAGCCTGGACCACTCACGCCACGGTGCCAGATGCATGCCGCGTCGAAGTCGACCGGCTACTGCGAGACAGCGAACGAGACCGCAGGACGCCTCGGCACCGAGGTCCGGATCACGCGTCGCATGTGGTCAGTCGAGAAGGCCACTGTCGAACGTCGCCCACGTTCCGTGCCGCGCACGTTGCGAATCGTGCGGATTGCGGCGGTCGCGAGCATCGGACTACTGCTGGTCGCACTCCTCGTTCGGACAAGTGACTCCTCCTTGACAAGCGCGAGAGGGGTAGCGCCGCCGGCCGGCCTCGTTCTCGTCCCTGCGGGCAACATCGCGGCGACCGCCCAACGTGCGGTCGGTGGCGAGACCCTCTCCGGTTCGATCGACATCGCTGGACAGTACAGCGCGGTGTACCGCATCGAATCTGACAGTCAGGTCGCAGGAATCGCCGTGCTGTCTGTCGAGTCGAACGAGGAACTCTCCTGTTCGATTGCCGTGAGGGAACCGGTCAGCGCATTTGTAGCGGCGTTGCTTCCCGAGAGTGTCCTGATCGGCGAATGGCGCGTCGGCCAGGCAGCAGGTGCGTCCGCGAAGACCTGCCTCGACTGGCACGACGACATCGAGCGGGTGATGTCTCGAACGCAGGGACGCTGAGCCGATGCGCCGATGCGCCGATGCGCCGGTGCGCCCCATCGCCGACTTTTGGCGTTGGGCCTGTCATTGACAACAACCCGACGCCAAAGGTCGGCTGGAACGGGCGGCCCGGGGTTCGTCCGTGCCGCCATCAGAGTGGGAAGCTCGCCCGATGAAGACCGCTGTCACCAACATGTTCGGCATCGATGTTCCAATCCTCGCGTTCACCCATTGCCGAGACGTGGTGGCCGCCGTCACGAGGGCTGGCGGACTCGGCGTGCTCGGTGCCGTGGCCCACTCGCCCGAACAACTCGAAATCGACCTGGCGTGGATCGAGGCCGAAGTCGGCGACCGACCGTACGGCATCGATCTCATCGTGCCGGCGAAGTACGCCGGCGACGGTGAGGGCGGGTTCACGATGGACGACATCCGCCGTCTCATCCCCGCAGAGCACCAAGCGTTCGTCGACGACATCCTTCGCCGCTACGACGTGCCGCCGCTACCCGCCGACGACGACGCACGTTCCGGGCGGGGCGTGGCCAACTCCGGCACGGCGGCGCCATTCTCGGCAAACCAGGCCGATCCGCTCCTCGAGATCGCTCTCGCACACCGGCCGTCGTTGGTCGTGAACGCGCTCGGCCCTCCCCCGCCGCACATGATCGACCGCGTCAAGCAAGAGGGTCGGTTGCTCGGCGCGCTCGCCGGCAAGGCCCAGCACGCGCAGCGCCATGTGAACGCGGGCGTCGACATCATCATCGCCCAGGGAGCCGAGGCGGGCGGCCACACCGGCGAGGTTGGCACGATGGTGCTCGTCCCTGAGATCGTCGACGCCGTGGCACCCGTACCGGTGCTCGGCGCTGGGGGCATCGGACGTGGCCGGCAGATGGCAGCCGCGATGGCGCTCGGCGCACAGGGCGTGTGGTGCGGGTCGGTGTGGCTCACCACGCACGAGGCCGAGACCCACCCGGTGGTGAAGCAGAAGTTCCTAGCCGCCACCTCCAGCGATACCGTGCGTTCGCGGTCGCTCACCGGCAAGCCGGCGCGCCAGTTGCGCACCGCCTGGACCGACGAATGGGACAACCCAGACAATCCGAAGCCGCTCGGCATGCCGATGCAACCCATCCTCGTGGCCGAGGCACAAGCGCGCATCAGCCGTGCCGCGCATAGGCCTGGCAGTGGCGCAGAACAGCTGACCAACTACTTCGTCGGCCAGATCGTGGGGTCGATGAACGTCAGCAAGCCTGCCGCACAGGTGGTCTTCGACATGATCGATGAGTTCATCGAGGCCGTGCAATCACTCGGGCGGCTGCTAGAGACCTGAGAGCCAGCCGGACCGCTGCAAGCCACCCCCGCAATCAACGTTGGACCAACGGTATCTGATCCGATACCATCTTGCCATGGAGATGCCGTCGATCATCCACCACGTCATGGACGAACGAGGCTGGTCGCTTCGGCGACTGGCACTCGAGGCCGGCACCTCACACAGCACGCTGTCCGCGTACGCACATCGACGCGTCGATCCAGCCCTCGGTACGCTCGAGCGCATCGTCGAACGCGCTGGCTTGACCATTGAGCCAACCGTGGTTCGCCGCATCACGGCGAACGAGCGCGGACGAGAACTGCTCGACGTCCTCGATCTCGCCGCGATGTTCCCCGCACGACACTCGCCGCATCTCACCGCTCCCGTGTTCCCGCAAGCCCGCCGAACCGAACGCCAGGACGTACCACGTGGTAGCTGACACCGAGCGGTCCCTCGCAGAGGCCGTCATCGAACTCAGCCGCGCCCTCGACACGGCAGGCATTGCCCACGCATTCGGTGGGGCACTCGCGCTGGCCTGGTGCACCGAACGCGCCCGCGGCACGATCGACATCGATGTGAACGTGTTCCTCAGCGTCGACCAATTCGACACCCTTGTCGCTGCGCTTCCGGGTGACCTTGAGGTCGACGATGAGCGTCGTCGTCTACTGCTCGTCGATGGGCAAGCACGCCTCTGGTGGGGACGAATCCCCGTCGATGTCTTCCTTGATACCACCGACTTCCACCGTCAGGCCGCACTGAGAACACATCGGGAATCATTCGGCGGCGCGGAGGTTCCGTTCCTCGGATGCAGCGATCTTGCGGTGTTCAAGGCCTTCTCTAATCGCACCAAGGACTGGGCCGACCTCGAAGCGATGGCGGCCGCTCGCACGCTCGACATCGAGCGAGTAGTTGGGGTGATCGCTCGGTACCTCGGCCCGGACGACGAGCGGATCCCTCGACTTCTCGGGATCACATCGCAGTCCTGAGCTGCCGGCGATCAGGAACGCTGCGTGCCGACCTTCAGTTCACGGAACGGCACCATGGTGTCGACTGCTGGCTCACGCGGCAGCCCCAACACTCGCTCGCCGATGATGTTGCGTTGGATCTCGTCGGTACCGCCCGCGATGCCGCTCTGGAACGAGTTCAGCACCTGACGGTTGAGGAGGCTGCCGCCTGAGACTGTGGAGTCCCACGCAATCGACCCGACGCCGGCAATCTCGAGCGCGATGGCGCGATAGCACCAGGCGATGTTCGAGCCCATCAGCTTGCCGAGCGAACCGCCCGGGCCCGGGGTCTTGCCGGCCTTCATGTCGGCTCGTGTGCGCATCGCCACCATCGACTTCGTCGACTCCATGCAGTACAACTGCATCAGTTGATCGCGCACGACAGCGTTCTCGATCGCACCGTTGGCTCGCGCCAACTCGACGAGACTGTCGAAGGTGGGCTGGGTGACCTTGCCGGCACCGCCAGAGCCGATGGCCACGCGCTCGTACATCAGCATGCTCGTGGCGAGCCGCCAGCCCGTGTTCGTCTCGCCGACCAGCCAGTCCTTGGGAATCCGGACGTCGTTGAAGAACACCTCGTTGAAGTGGCTGCCTCCGTCGATCTGGTGGATCGGGCGGATCTCGACCCCCGGAGCCTTCATGTCGAGGATGAACATCGAGATGCCGCGATGCTTCACCTGGTCCGGATCGGTACGCACGACGACGAGGCCGTAATCGGACTTGTGCGCCAGGGTGGTCCAGACCTTCTGGCCGTTGATCACCCACTCGTCGCCATCGAGGTCGGCCTTCGACTGCAGGCTGGCAACGTCGGAGCCGGCGCCAGGCTCGGAGAACATCTGGCACCACAGGGTGCGGCCGGCGATCATGTCGGGCAGGAACTGCTGACGCTGTGCGTCGGTGCCGTACTCGGCGAGCATCGGCAAGCACATGCCATGGCTGATGATGAACTCGCCGTCCTGAGCTGCGTATCCGGATTTCTCCTCCCGCCAGATCTTGTCGTGCGCCAGTGTGAGTCCTGCACCGCCGAACTCTCGGGGGTAGGTGATGCCTGCCAGACCAGCCCCCGAGGAGCGGGCGAGGAACTCCTTGTTCCACTCGAAGTTCACGTCCGCCGCCGGGCGGTGATTGTCCTGCAGGAAGGCCTGGCACTTGGCGCGGAATGCCTCAGCGTCATCCGGGGCGAGCGCGCCGTCAACGGCCGCACGTTCAGTGGTGTTACTCATGGGTATTCAGTTTGCCACCCCGGCGGGTGTTCCCCGAAGTCGCCGGGCCCAGGAAATGGGCCAACGTCAGCGGCGTTTGGTAGGTCGAGCCCCCCGGAGGGGGCTCGACCTACCAAACGCAGAGCTGTGAACCACAGCTCGCGCCCGCAAGTGACGATTCGAGGCAGCCTGTGCTTCGACCGGTGATTACCATCGGCGGATGATCCTCGACGGACTCGACGTAGACGCCCATGCCTTCCACCGGGGAACCGGATGGGAGATCAAACCCGAGGGAGCATGCAAGGGCGACGTGTGCGTCCCGCTCACCGGTGGGTTCAACCTGCAAGGGACTGCGGAGCGGTTGGGGATGGCGCTGGTCGCCGATGACAGCCATGGGATCTGGGCGCTCGGACCCGAATCGCTGAGCGGTCATGCGCTCGTCACCGCACAGGCACCCGACCTCGCCCTCGACGACATCGATGGCAATTCCTTTGATCTCGCCTCGCTCCGCGGCCAGAAGGTGGTACTCGTCGCCTGGGCGCCCTATTGAGGCTGCCGCTTCGATCTGCCCGTGTGGCAGACACTGCGCGCCGAACTCCACCCCTTCGGCGTCGAGATCGTCACCGTCTCGCTCGAACTGAGCGGCCCCGAGGCCTCACGCCCATTCATCGAAGCAGCTCACCCGGAACATCCATCATTGCTCGACCCGACCCACCAACTCGACGCGCTGTTCGGTGTCGTCAACATTCCCAACGTGATCTGGATCGACGAGGATGGTGTCATCGTCCGCCCAGCAGAGCCCGGTTGGCCGGGACCCACGGTGTATCCGGAGTCGATGCGCGCGATGCTGGCCGAACGCGCGCGACAGGCAGCTCGGGCGGCGGATGCAGGCCAGGCTCCGGCGCGACCGAACCTGATGAGGTTGCTGCAAGGAGGCCAAGACCGAGATGCATATCCAGACGCACTGCGTGACTGGGCGCACAACGGCGCCTCCAGCCCGTACGTGATGACACCTGCCGAGGTGGTCGCGGCGTCGCAGCCACGGCCACGCTCGGGCTCGACCGCAGCAGCACATTTCGAACTCGCGAACCACTTCTGGCAAAGCGGCGATCGCGCCGCGTCGATCCACCACTTCAACGAGTGCCACCGGCTTCAACCCGACAACTGGACGTACAAGCGTCAGGCCTGGTCGCTGGTCGGCAATGAACGCGCCGGCGGCGGCGACATGGGTCGGTTCAGCCAGATCCCCATCCCGGGCGACGAAGCACAATGGCCGTTCGCCTCCAACTTCGACGCTGATGTCGCCAAGCTCGAACCAGGCGAGTACTACCCCAAGACGATGTAGCGCGCTTCGACAGAGACCCAAAGCCGAGTCGTGCCGGGTGCTGCCCGAGTTGCGGCCCGTCCGAGGCAGTCCGATCATCGCCGCACGCGTAAGGTTCGGCAATGACAGGTCTGAGTGATCCAGTGGTGCAGGACGACCCGTTCGAGTACTACGCGGCCCAAATGGCGCGATGTCCCGTATGGCACGAGGCCGACATCGGGCAGTGGGTGATCGCTGGCCTGGAGGAGGTCCGTGAGGTGTTGATGGACGTGAACACCTACTCGAGCGAGCCTGCCCGGGCACGGCGGGCGAACCCAGCGATGCTCGCGTATCAGCAGGTGCTCGAGCAGCGGGGCTGGCCGCGGCAGTCGACGTTGCAACGGACCGACCCTCCCGTGCACACGCGATACCGCAAGCTGGTCAACCGGGTCTTCACCCCGGCCGTGGTGCGCCAGTTCACACCACAACTCGACGACATCGTAAATGACCTCGCGGACCGGATCGAGGCGGCGGGAACATGCGACTTCGTTGCCGACTTCGCGTTGCCGCTGCCCGGGATCTTCATCGCCGAACAACTCGGCTTGGACCGTACCGACTACCGCCGGTTCCGGCGGTGGGCCGACGCGATGCTGGCGTCGGCGAACCGACCGCTCACCGTCGACGAGGCGGTCACCGAGGCCGAGATCGAACTCGAGGCCCAGCACTTCCTCGCTGCCGAGTTCGACAAGCGCCGCGCCGCGCCCGGCAACGATCTGATCTCGCTGCTGGTCCACGCCCACGACGAAGACGAGCAGCCGTTCACCATGGCCGAACTGCAGGACCTGATGCATCAACTGATCACCGGCGGATTCGAGACCACCACGGCCGCGTTGTCGACAGCGATGTGGCTCCTCGTGCGTTACCCCGACCAGCAGGCTTTGCTACGCGCCCGCCCGGACCTGTTGCCGAACTTCATCGAAGAGGTGCTGCGCTTCGATGCACCTGTGCAAGGACTGTGGCGACAGACCACCTGCCCGGCCGAGGTCGCAGGCACGACGATTCCGGAGCACGCAACTGTGATGGTCCGCTTCGGCGCCGCCAACCGTGATCCGCGCGTGTTCGACGATCCCGACCGCTTCGACATCACTCGCGTCAACGCCCGCAACCATGCGGCGTTCGGATTCGGGGTGCATTTCTGCCCGGGTGCTGCGCTGGCCCGCCAAGAGATGCACCGGGCGTTCACGATCCTGCTCGACCGCTTCGATCGGTTCGAACTCGCTGGCGATTTGCCCGCACCCGTCCACGAACCGAGCATCTTCCTGCGCCCGATGAAACAACTGCCGATCCGGATGCTTCGCCGCTGAGTACAGGAGCGCGGATACCGGCGAACAGTGCTCGATCGACGAACGCTGCCAAACAGACACCCTTGATCACCCGAAAGTCAGGCTGGCAACAACGGGGTGAAGAAGGTGTTCAGAAGTTCTTCTTGGCGGCCCCGCTCTGCGTGATCGGCCTGGATGAAGTGGCTCTTCCGGTGAGGTCGATCGCCGATGTCGATGGAGTCCAGACCATGTTCGACAGCGTGGTCGATGTCCGCTGGCCCGAACCTCCGGTCAGGCTGCCCAGTGTGACGGTCACCTTGGTACGGGTCACTCCCCCGACCGTCTCACTGGCGGCGACCATGGTGCCGTTGAATCCCAACGTCTTGTTGCTCTTCACGTAGTCGCCCATCAGAACGACTGACCCCAACTGCACCGCGATCTTGTACGTGGTGTTCGTGAACACGTCGAGCACGTCGCTCGTGGCCCCGGATCCGACTGCGTTCTTGTCGCGCACCCGCAGGGCCACGCTGGTCGACGTACCCGTCCATCCAGCCAGGATCGAGCTCAGGTTCATGGACTCCGAGAACGTGAAACTGATCGCGTCGCCGGATTCCATTCTGCCGATGACCCCGATGTTCGCTGATTGGACGTCGACGCCGCTTGTCGGTGCATTGTCCACCCGCCGACCGGAAAGGTCGAGCGAAGTCGTCGTAACGGAGCCGTTGTCGATCATCACCGAACGCAGGTCGTACGCGCCGTCAACGTCCTTGGTCGTGTCCCAAGCGCACTGATACGGCGCTGTCGTCGAGGAGCAGATCTCAGTCCATGTGTTCGCGCCGGTGGCGGTGTACTTGATCGATACAGACTTCACCCCCTTCGGTGCGGTTGCGATGGCCACGATCGCCACCGTGCCGCGGAGGTACGGGCCGGGCTCGACGAGGGAGACCGACGGCAACGTGTTGTCCACGAACCGCGGTGCGATGGCGTTCGATTCCGCCGTGTTCCCTGCGCCGTCGAGAGCGACGGCGCGTACGTCGTATCCGGCGTTGGCGACGGTCGTCGTGTCGAACGCGCACGAGTACGGGCGTTTCTGACGGTGCAGATCGTGATCCAAACGGCCGTGCCGGTGGATGCGTACTGGATGTCGACCGAAGCCACACCAGCGTCGGCGTCGACGGCAGCGGCCGCGAGGGTGACGGTGCCACTCATCGGCGATCCGGGGTCGGCAGTGTGACGGTCGGCGGCGTGTTGTCCACGAGAACCCCCAGGACCACATCGGATGCGGTCGCCCCGGTGGAGGTAGTTTCCAACGCCCGGACGTCCCAGCTGCCGGTCGCTCGGGCCGTTGTATCCCATGAACAACTGAACGGCGCAGTGGAATCGGTACAGATGTCGGTGAAGTTGGTGCTGTCGGCCGGGGCGTACTGGAACTTCACAGTCGTGATGGTGCCCGTTGGGGTGGTTGCCGTTGCTGTTGCTGTCAACGTCACCGTGGCACGCACCACGTTGGCGATCGCACCGAGTGCGACTACCGGAGCGTTCGTGATCACGAGGCTGTACGCCACCGTGGCGACGGCGGCCGCCGCATCAGTCACCGTCACGGTCACCGCGAATGTTCCCACGGTGGTTGGCGTTCCGGCGATAACCCCGGTGCCCGCACCGATCGTGAGACCCGGCGGCAAGCCGGAGGCAGACCAGGAGTACGGGGCCATGCCGCCACTTGCCACGATGATCACGGAATACGACCCACCGGCCGAACCGCCGGGCAATGTGGGCGGCGACGATACCGAGAGCGCCGCGTTGGTCGTCACCTGTCAGGCGTTCGAAGGGAGACCGCGACCGGTCGCGTTGACCGCAGCGATCAGCACCACATACGTCGTGCTGCTCGAGAGGACTTTTCCGTCGGAACGGCTCGTGATCGTCAACGCCGAGGTGGTCGTACCGGCGTCGTCACGGACCGCCCCGTTTGCGCCGCCGTCGGTGGAGTACGCGTAGCTAGCGATCGCTGTGGTGCCGTTGGTTGCGGGGGCGGCGAAGACCACCGAGAATTCGCCGGCGGCGGGGCCCGACCTGACGGTGTCGATCACTGGCTTCCCGGCGAGTGTCGGTTTCAGTTGCCCGGCGTTCGTCGCTGGAACCGCGACCTGTGCCGCGTGCGCCGACATCGCGATCGTGCCGATGAGCAGCACCCCGACAGCAAGCAGTCGGCTCGTCATGAGACCGCAGGTACGGCGGTGACGGAACCGATCGGTGCCCCTTTGGCAAGATAGGAGAACACGGTCGGACCGTCGAATACGAAATACCGGTCCTCGTCGAGGTCGGATAACTGCAGGATGTCGGCCTCCGCACGCTGTGCCGCAGCTTGGAGCGCAGCGAACGATCCCACCTGGACCGCTCGCTCCCGTGTTCCGGCAGGCAGGTCCGTGAGCCGGAGAAGTTGCCTGCCGTGACGAGCGCTCAGCACGGCCGCCTCGCCACGGCGGCGGGCCCGGCGCAGGATCACGGTGTTGTACGCCGGGATCATCAGGAGCACTGCGAACACGACGGCCGCTGCCGTTCGGGCGAAGCGGATGGTCATCGTGGTCACACCGAGGGAGAGCAAGCCCGGCGTGTCGACCCGCACTGTGACCATCTCGGTGCTCGACTGGGTGCCAGGCTTCAGGCCATTCACAGCCTCGCCCGCCTTCGCCCCCGTTCCCGTACTCGCCGCGGCGGTGCCGGGCATGACCCCGGCCAGGCCGACATCGGCGCTGCTGACTTCTGGTGCGTCAACGAGCCGGGCTACGTCCTCGCTCAGAGCGAACGACAGCTGACCCGCCGTAAGGCTCTCTCTGATCGTGGCATCCACCGGATCGCCTGCCGTGTGCACGTTTGCATCGACGCCGACCTGAACCGCAACGGTGATCGCCCCGGCGACACCCGTGACATCCTCGATCGTGTAGGCGAGGGCCCACGCATCAGCGAAGCTGACAGGGATCGTGACCGATGTCGTCGGCCCGGTGAAGTGTTCTGGAGTCGATTCGAAGAACACTCTCGACCATCCCGCGGTCGACGACACGATCACTCTGGCGGTGAGATCTCCGTCGACGACGTTGGCGCCGGGACTGGCCAGTTCGAACTCGGCTGACACCGTGACGGCATCGACCAACGTGCGGAACACGGGATCGCCGTAGCGGATCGCGTGATGTTCATAGACGGCATTCGCAGGAAGCGTTGCCGTGTAGTCGAAGATGTAGGACGCGGTGGACGGGCGTGGCGCACTAGCGCTCTGCTCGATGGGCTGCGTCCAGACATAGGCCAAGACCCCTGCCGTCAGAACGGCCAGCATCGGCCACCAGCCGATGGGCTGGATCGGGCGCGCTCTGAGCGCTGGTGCTGGACGGGGATGGCTGGTACTGATGACGGGATTCCTCTCATCGCCCGGTGGCGATGGCGGTGGCGGGGGCGGCCGGAAGCGATGCTCCGGAGAAGTAGCAGTGCGGTTGTCGCAATGATCAGGGAGAAGCCGATCGGGGAACGGAGGATGTCGATCACCGATGCCCCGTTCGGCACGCGGAGCCGTTGTTGGCCAAGCACGTCGTCGGGTGTCGGCCGGTATGCGTCGATGAAGTCGTTGTTGTCGCCTTTGGTCGTGAACCGGCCACCGTTGGTCTCGATGATGCGATGGATGATCACCGCACCGGCCATGTTCTGCGCCTTGTAGGCGATGACATCTCCGACGTGATAGTCGCCTCGATGAACGAGCATCACCAGATCACCCGGTTCGATATTGGGTAACATCGAGCGGCCCTGAACGGTCACGTACGACGCGGTGCCGCCGATCACCGTCGGGGCAAGTACCGCCCACGCGACAAGGGCGAACAACACGCTGACGAGTCGGCGCAACATTCGGCTATTCATACGTGCATCCGATCTGACATGTGTCTCGCCACGCTGGCGGGCGAGAGGAGTGCTCTCGCCCGCCGACGCGTCCGGGTACGGGTTCGTCGACGTGACCGCCGAGGTCAGACCATGTCGTAGGCGATGACGGAGAGCGACTCGACGTCCGCCAGAGTCATTGCCACCGAAGAGGTGTCGCAGGTTGCGGTCGTCACGCTGCTGGCGGTGACCAAGGCGCAGCTGTACCAGCTGGTCTGCGCGCCGGTGGCGGAGGATTTGCGCAACTGCACGAACACCTTGGTGGTCGTCCCATCGAAATTCGCCAGGTTCGTGTTGGTACCCGCACGGGCGATCTTGAAGCTGACCTGATCGACGGTCTGGTTCAGTGTCGCCGAGTCCGTCAAAGTCGAGCTGTAGTGGACGTCTGAGACGGTGTACCCGGCGACGACGTTCACGCCCTGACCGGCATTCGAACCGGGGCTACCGATACTGGCAGCGCGGGCCCCGCCCGCCAGCGCGATGGCTCCAATGAATCCAACGGCCAGGAGGTTCCGGCCGGTCGATTTGAACATGTTCATGGTGGTGCTCCGTTTCTCGTGATGCGAATCAGGCCGCACCAGTGCAGATAAGTGTCGAAGCGCTGAGTCAAGCCACGATCAAGACGAGGTGAACCTTTGGACAATGCCCAGGAACGAACGCCCACGAATGCCCCGGGGGCCTCTATCAAACTTGAGCGCGAGGGTCGTTGTGGGCGAGGTAGTCGACGCCGAGGTCGGTGTAGACAGTGCCCTTGCTGAGCATGTGCGCCCTGATCGCGGTCGCCCACACGCGTTGTTGTCCCCGGCGTTTCGATATCCGCCAGAACCTGACCCCGACCGACGCCGCCGCCGCCGCCTCATCAACCAACTCGAACACCTCGGCTACCAAGTCGAACTCACCCCAGCCGCCTGACTCCCAGCCCGGGTCCGGGAAACTACGTGAGACCGCTGATGATGGGAAAGAGTGGCCGTCCGGGCGCCAGCAGGAAGCGAGCAACGACGCGCGATCTCCGTGGCGTGATGCCCGAGCGGTACAACGTCGGGTGGCGGGCACAGCTCCGCAGTTCGGCCGCCATGACATCGAGACCGGTCGCCAGCTCGCCGGCGAGGCGTACCGAAAGATGGCGCAGGCGGGCGATTCAATCAGTGACTTTGGGCCCGAGCGCCCGCTTTGCCAGGACGCCTATTATGTGGCTGATGAATGCTCCCTCAAACTTGCAAAATGACGACCTCCGTGCCTGGGTGGACGAGATGGTCACCCTGTGCGAACCCGATGCGGTCCATTGGTGTGATGGCTCCATGCAGGAGTACGAGTTCCTGACACAGCAACTCGTCGATGCGGGCACGTTCATCAGGTTGAACGACGAGCTGCGCCCAGCCAGCTTCCTGGCACGCTCCGACCCGAGCGATGTCGCTCGAGTCGAAGATCGCACGTACATCTGCAGCCGCACCGCCCAAGACGCAGGGCCGACCAACAACTGGATGGACCCGGCCGAGATGAAGGGAATCCTCGGTGGCCTGTTCAAGGGTTCGATGAAGGGCCGGACTATGTATGTGATCCCGTTCAGCATGGGTCCGCTCGGGTCGCCGATCGCCCAGATCGGTGTCGAGATCAGCGACTCGGCGTACGTCGCGGTGAACATGAAGATCATGACCCGCATGGGTTCAGCGGTGCTCGATGTGCTCGGCACCAGCGGCGCGTTCGTGCCGTGCATGCACACTGTCGGCGCGCCGCTCGAACCTGGGCAGGCTGACGTGACGTGGCCGTGCAATCCAACCGTGAAGTACATCGTCCACTTCCCCGAGGAGCGTTCGATCTGGTCCTATGGCAGCGGCTACGGCGGCAACGCGCTGCTGGGAAAGAAATGCCTGGCGCTGCGGATCGCCTCGACGATTGCTCGCGACGAGGGCTGGCTGGCCGAGCACATGTTGATCATGGGCGTGACCGAGCCGAACGGCACGAAGACCTACGTGGCAGCGGCGTTCCCGAGCGCGTGCGGCAAGACGAACTTCGCGATGATCGAGCCTCCCGAGTCATTCGCCGCTCAAGGTTGGAAGATCACCACGGTCGGCGATGACATCGCCTGGATCAAGCCCGACGCCGACGGCGCGCTGCGGGCGATCAACCCTGAAGCAGGCTACTTCGGGGTCGCCCCGGGGACGTCGATTGCCACCAACCCGAGTGCGATGGCAACGATCCGGGCGAACACGATCTTCACCAACGTCGCTCTCACCGATGACGGCGATGTGTGGTGGGAGGGCATCGATGGCGAGGTTCCAACTCATCTGATCGATTGGAAGGGAAACGACTGGACGCCGCCGTCGCAGCAGAAGGCAGCCCACCCGAACGCGAGGTTCACCGCTCCGGCCATCCAGAACCCCGTGGTCGACCCCGAATGGGACAACCCGGCGGGTGTCAAGATCAGCGCGTTCGTGTTCGGTGGCCGCCGGTCGGGCACGATGCCCCTGGTCCATCAGTCGTTCAACTGGGCGCACGGTGTCTACCTGGCAGCGACGATGGGTTCCGAGACCACCGCTGCCGCGTTCGGCGAACAGGGTGTCGTGCGACGCGACCCGTTCGCAATGCTGCCGTTCGCCGGCTACCACATGGCCGATTACTTCAACCACTGGCTGTCTTTCGGTCGCTCGATCGAGAACCCACCCCGGATCTTCGGCGTCAACTGGTTTCGGCGCGATGCCGAGGGACGATTCGTGTGGCCCGGCTTCGGCGAGAACATGCGGGTTCTGCAATGGATCGTCGCCCGAACGCAGGGCCAGGCGAACGGGCTCGAAAGTCCGATCGGTTGGATGCCGCGCTTCCACGACCTCGACTGGACGGGCCTCGAGGACTTCTCCGAAGCCGACTACCTCCAGGCGATGTCCCTCGATCGCAACGACTGGGACAAAGAGATCCTCTCCCACGATGAACTCTTTATCAAACTCAACGATCGCATCCCACGCGAGATGATCGCCATCCGCGACCTCACCCTCTCGGCGCTATGGCGCTCCCCGCATCACTGGGAGATGAACCCCGATCCGACGTGATAGGCAGAGAACCCAGCGAGGTCAATGCGTATGGCGATGATGGATATCGGGGAGGTGTTCGTGCTCGTGGGTCACCACGAGGTGGCGGTGGTGCGCGGCGGACAGCACCTCGGTCACGTCGGAGTTGTGGTGCGGCTCAGCGACATCGAGCGTGTGCGAGTGTTCTGAGCCCCCATGCATGTGGGGGTGGGCGTGGTGACTAGTCGCAACGACTACCACGCCGATGAGCGATAGAGAGAAGGCGATCATTGTCGTCACGGTCAGGTGGTCGCCATTGACCGGCCAGGCGAGTACGGCACCGATGAATGGTGCCAACGCAAAGATGACTTGACCGCGTGCGGCACCGACGAGGCGAGCGCCCGTGATCCACATCGTGATCGATAGGCCGTATCCCAGTGCGCCGATAACGAGCGCAGCGACGACGTACCGGGTGACAGGCGCGCCGTCGAGGATGAGGCCGATGATGAGGTTGACCGATCCGGCGACGAGACCTTTGGCGAGGGTGATCTGGGCGGGGCTGTAACTGTCGAGCGACGCGGTGATCGAGTTGTCGATCCCCCAGCAAACGCACGTCGCAGCGACGAGAATCGTACCGACTGCAATGCCCGCCTCGGCGGTGCCGGCGAGGACAACGCCGCCCAGCACCACGATGACGATCCCCGCACCGGCCCGTCGGCCGATGTGCTCCTGGAGGAATACTCGGGCGATCAATGCAGTGGCGACGAGCTCGAGGTTCAAGAACAACGACACAGTTCCAGCGGGCGTCCGGTCGAGCGCGAGGACGAACAGAACCGGCGCGAGACCGCCGCCAAACCCGACCGCGAGCAACAACCGCGAACGCTGACGTCGCGTTGCGGCCGATCGTGGTTCACGCACGGCGAATGGAGCGACCGCCGCTGCTGCACCGAGATACAGCAGGCCGGCGAGAGTGACCGCGCCGACGTTGTCGACCACAAGTTTGGTGGCAGGGGTGGCTGCACCGAAGAGTACCGCCGCTAACGCACACCATGCCCACCCGTTGCGCTGCGTAAGTTGTCGGCGAGCATCCACCACGATCAAAAGCTTATGGTTCCGTAAAGCCCAGTGCTGTGGCTAATGCCCTTGGGTCTTTCACTGTAACGGTGAGGTTAGGGTGCCGGAAGATGCCCAACGGGTCAATGCCAGGGACCGGCGAGCGGAACGTGAGACAAAGTCCCGTGCGGGTGGTCGTGGCGAAGGTCAATCCGCGATCGGCGAGTGACAGCCTCGCTGGGCCAGCCACACGCCACAGACGGTATGGGCCGGTGATCGTTGCGTCGACGATGTTGCTGCGGGTGGTCGTCAGCATCCATGGTCCGAAATGTGCGGTCAAGGCGTCGTCGTCAACCACTACGTAGGCCGATTGGGAATTGCCTGCGAATAACTTGTTCCAGCGCTGAACCGGTCGACTGAAATCGAAGTCGAATCGTTGCGTCATGGCTGCTGGACCGTCGCTGAGAGTCGCTGCTTGCCGGGCGGTTTCAGCGGTGACTCGGGATGCCAGCTTGCGATGCGAGGAACGCTTCGCCCATGGCCTGCCGCTGCTCGAGGGTTGTGGCACCGTTCAACAACGGGAGAACTTCAGCCTCTTCGCTCGCAGCGTGTTGGTGCACCTTGGCACTGAACTCGGTGAACATCGTCTCGAACTCTGCCGAACCGGTGTCAAGACCCTCGAGCTTGGCGATGACGTCACTCGCAGCACCTTCTTCTTGGATGCGGGCCTCCGCAATACGAGTTCCCTCGTCACCGAGAGTTCGCAGCGCCGGAGCGAAGGGTTGTGTGGCTTCAGTACCCTCCGCGCCCGCCCGGCAAACCACTGTCGCGTAGGGCGGCGTGTCAACTCCACCTGATTCGGGTACAGACTTGGTATGACCCCTCCTGTACGCAACGTTGCCCATCCGAACACGGTCAACCCCGACCACGAAGCACCAGATGAGACGATCCCCGACTCAGACGAGACACCGCAGCCCGACCGTACATCGCCCGTCGAACACCACGTCAGCGACGACGCTGCTGGCGACGAGGGCATCGATGAACCAGCCGCCACATGATTGAGAAGCGTCCGTGATCTGACGGGGCCACGTACGCCCGCATGCCGTCGTGCAGAACGTGGTATGACCCTCGTAAGGGTTGGGTACCACCCGTGTGTCGATGAGGAGGCGTGACATGAAGAGCCAACGCACACAGTTGGTCCTGTTCCAAGTGACGAAGGAGGGAACCGTTGACCTTCCGGACGGCGCAGTCATTGTCTCCCTCGACTTCGAGGACGAAGGCGGGCTGGGATCGGGCCGACGTCCAGCCACTGCGTGGGTCGCTGTACCTGTTGAGAAGGAACCGATTTGAGAGCCGATTCACGAACGCCCGTCAGTAACACCGGCGAAGTCGGCGAGCCCACGGGCGACCGTCCGGATCGCTCATGAACCTGTAGAAGGCGCGAGACAACGGACGGGCCGCCATCGGGACGGGCGTCGGCCGGTGGTTGCGCAACCGTCCTGGTGGACGCGCCCCGACCTGACCCGATTCATGCCAGGCGTCGAGAGCATCGGCGGAGGCCCGCATCATCGCAAAACCCTCGACAGGATCGACCGCAACGTCCACCCCACCGAGGTGTTCGTGCCAGAGTGCGAGGCGAGTCGAGCGAGCAAGGACACGTGCGCCGTCGCCACGCCCGGCGGGGTCCGTCGGCTCGCGAGCGTCCTTGGTGTCATCGAGGATGGCGCACGAGATCTCGGAGTCATGGGTCCACGAGCGCCGGTTGAAGTTGTCAGAACCAACCGTCATCCACACGTCGTCGATGATGCACACCTTGGCGTGGACGTAGACGGGCCACATGCCGACCTCCAGGTCGTAGACCGCCAGCCGTGGTCCGGCGATGTCCTGTAGGTACTTGATGACGCGCAGTTGCCCGATGCGGTTGGGGGGACCGACGATCCGCCCATCGTCGTCCGGGTACTTCGGCACGACCACGACGAGCAGGAGCTCCGGCTCGCGGCGCAACGCCTCCCCCAGGGCCCGTGCCGCATCGAACGACCAGAGGTACTGGTCCTCGACGTAGATCAACCGGCGGGCCCGGCCGAAGGCGTTCATGTAGGCCCGGGCGATGCTCCGCTCACCGCTCGGGGCGAACGGCGAGGGTGGCCTCTTCGCCGGATAGGTACGCAGCACCTGGACGGCGTGAGGACCGATCTCACCCGGATCTTCCAAAGCGAGGGGCAGCGGACTCGGACGAACGGGTTGCGCCACGGCTTTGGCGAGATGGCGCCGCCACGGACCCCGGCCGAGGGGAAGCGGATCCTCCCATCGCTCGCGGAACGTCTCGACCAGATCGCCGATCACCGGTCCCCGGATCTCCATCTGCAAGTCGTGCCACGCTGGTCGCGGGCCGTACCGCTGATCGACTGCCACGGCCTCAGGATCGCCCAGATGGTGGGCATCGTCATTACGTCCGTGACACAGGTCGATCCCGCCGACGAAGGCGACGTCGTCATCGGGGCGGCCCCGATATCGCACCACGACCAGCTTCTAATGATGGCTGCCCACCCGGCGCACGCGCTCGTCGAGGTACACCTCACCGCCAGCCGCGTTGATGATCTTGGCGAACTCCACGTTCTCCTGCTCGCTGAAGTGGATCTGGTCCGGATGCGACCTCCAGATCAGACCGCGCACGAGTACACCGCGCTTTGCCAGGCCGCTGCACACCTCGACCACCTCGGTCCCCGCACCGACGAGGCGCTCATCCGGATCCCCCCGCCAGTCGGTGAACAGCACGAGATCGCCCGCTACGGTCCGCCCGAGCACGTCGTACAGCCGCTCGAAGTATTGATGCCCGTGGGCCAACGCAACGACGAGATTGCCCTCAGACCACGCCCTGCCCGGATGATGGCGGTCGACCGTCGTCGCAGGGTTGCCTCGCTCGCCAACCGTGAGGAACCAATCGGTTCGTTTCACAACGTGGAGACCCTCATACAGGGGTCGTTGCTCGAACTGCTCATCGGAACCTCCATCGGCCATCGAGGTTATCGGCGAGGGCATTCCGCAATCCCTGGCATTGCGACGCTGAAGTTGGCTGAGCGTCGGGGTCGACTGGGTTCCAAAGGACTGTCTCCGACGGATTAGAGGCAAGAGTCTCGTGACGTTTGGCGTTGGGCTGTCATTGACAGACTGTCGCAACTTGCGGGTGGAATGTGCCAGCTCCGCGACCCGACCTCACCGATGTGAACGGTGTGGTGTGCTCGACGAATCTGATCATCGTGGCCAGGGGTTCGTCGTCGCAAACGATCGACGTTCATGTCGCCAACCCCGATAACTCGACGCGACTCGGCACCGCGACAACGGGTAGGTCCGGCGGGCGGGCTGTCAGTCGCCGGCGTTTGGCCGACTTGTGCGGCACAAGCACGAGTTCAGCAACAACCATTACAGCGTTGCCGACACGACCAGACGGCCAGACGACCAACACGGCCAGACGACCCGACGACCAACCTCACCCCCACACCACCGAAGGGCGATTTGCGACAGCCTGTTGGCAACAACCAACGCCAAAGGTCAGCCCTGATGCACGGGTGCCGGGCCATGTGACGGGTGTCTAGTGGCAGCGCTCGACACGCTCCGCTCCGAGCGATCTGACCGTGACGCCCGGGAGTGGCGAGTTGCGGTGAGTCGAGGTGGGGAGCACATTTCCGAGGTCCGTCAACTCAGCTTGACAACCATGTCAAGTGGACATGATGCCATCGCCGAGTTGATCACCCTGGGGTCGCTAGCCCAAGGTTTGCGATCGCAGCAGCGAAACACATCAATAGCACCCCCGCAATCGCGACACCCGCATAGGCCCTATCGGTGCCTGCAGCGGACATCACCATGACGAATCCCCAACGCCGACCTCGTACCCGCCTTCCGAAAGCCCGGGACCAAAGGCAGCACAAAGAACAACGCGACCACCTCAAACTTGATGAACGTCACACCGGACCAGACAGGCTTTCGGCGTGGCTTCGATGGATTCCAGGTCGAGGAGACGTAGCGCCTCGATGGCGCTACGACACCCTCCCCCGCCGGAGGTGAACGGTCAGCCAGAACTGCCACCGGAGGCTTGAGCCGCGAGCGACTCGCAGACAGCGGCCTCGGCAGCCTCCGTAGACAGCGTGGTGGTGTTGTCGATCGCGCGCCCGTTCACTTCTTCGCAGCGAACGCAAAACGGGTGAGTCCGAGTTCGGATTCGATCGCGTGACGAGGGCGGGCACCGACTGCCTGCTTGGTGAGCTTGCCGGCTTCGAACAGCCCGATCGTGGGAATACCACGGATGCCGTAGCGGCTGGCGACTGCCTGGTTCGCATCAACGTCAACCTTGACCACCTTGATCGCCGCACCATACTTGTCGGCCAACGCCTCGACCTCGGGAGCGACCGTACGGCACGGCCAGCACCACGCCGCCCAGAAGTCGACCACGACCGGCACGGTCGAGTCGAGCACCTCACGCTGAAAGGTCGCCTGGTCGTCAGCTTTGATCACGGTTGCCATGTCGAGTCCTCTCGAATCGGGGACCTCCTCGAGATCCCGTCAATATCAACAACATATACCCCTATGGGTATATTCCTGCTTCGGATCTAGTCGTCGCAGATTTCGCCTCGCCACGCTTCGCGGCCTTCGTTGACCGCAAGTACGGCGATGGCGAGGGCGGCGATCGGATCGGCCCACCACCAGCCGACCGTCGTGTTCAGTACGAGACCGCCGAGCAGGATCGCTGACAGGTAGGCGCAGAGTTTGGTCTGGTGGCTGTCGGCAACCACGGTGACGCTCCCCATCGTCTGGCCGGTGCGCCGCTTCGCGCGAGCCAAGAGCGGCATGACCACAAGCGACGCGATTGCGAGGCCGATGCCCACCGGCGACGATCCGGGTTGCGACTTGCCGGTCAGATCGACGATCGCCTGCGCGGCCACGTAGGCGGCGAGGCCAAAAAAGCTGACTGCGATCAACTTCAGCGCTCTGCGTTCCCGCTCTTCGGCGAGACCTCGGAATTGCCACACAATGACCACGGCTGACATCACTTCGACGGTCGAGTCGAGGCCGAACCCGACGAGCGCGATCGAGTTCGCCGCCGTTCCTGCGGCGATCGCGACCACCGCTTCGACGACGTTCCATCCGATCGTGGCCCACGCCAGCCGGATGGCACGTCGTTCCAACACTGGCATGTGGTTGACGCTCACCATTGGTTTGGCTCGTGGCGGAGGTGCTCTGCGGAGACGTCGAGGAGCAACCGGACGTGTGCGTCGTTCAGCGAGTAGTAGACCATGCGACCGCTCTTGCGATTGCGCACCACGCCGGCGGTCCGCAGCAACCTCAGTGCGTGCGACACGGACGTCTCCGGTGCATCGACGACGGCGGCGAGGTCGCACACGCACAACTCGCCTACCTCGACAAGGGCGTAGAGAATCTGTACGCGAGTTGGATCACCCAGCAGCCGGAACAGTTCGGTGAGTTGCTGGGCCTCTCCATCGGAGATCATTCGTGCCCGTGCGGTGGCGACCTTGTCGTGGTCGATGATGCGCACCGCGCAGGCGTCGGGATCGATCGACGATGCGACCGGCGTCATTGGTGGCCTCCGGTCGTGTCGATCGTGCAAAAGTCGTCTGGCACACCGCACGCCTCGCATTCCAGCTCGAGGGTGGCATGGCTGATTCGAAACCGACCGCCGATAGTCGACTTGACCCTCACGCCCACTACCTGTGCCGCCTCGAGAGTCGGGTGTCCGTCGAGGACGACGTGCGCCGACAGCGCCCGAACATCGCTCGACAACGTCCAGACGTGGAGGTCGTGAACGGATTCCACCCCGTCGACGGCTGCAATGGCGTCCGACAACGAGTTCACGTCGAGCCCCGCTGGAGTGGACTCGAGCAGCACGTCGGCGGTCGACCGCAGCAGTTGCCAGCCCTGCACCCCGATGACGGCGGAGATGAACAGCGACACGGCCGGGTCCAGCCAGTACCAACCGCCGGTCACCAGGATCACCAACCCGGCCAATGCCACACCCAGCGACACCGCTCCATCGGAGATCATGTGCAGCAGCGCCGACCGCATGTTCAGATCGTGCGATTCGCCTCCGTCGTCAGGTCCGTCGTCAGGTCCGTCGTGGTGGTCGCCGTGGCCGTGATGCGCATGTCCGCCGCCGCCAAGAGCGGCCGCAGCACCGAAGTTGGCAGCAGCCGCAATGACGGCGACGATCAGTACCAGGCCACCCTTGACCGGTTGCGGATCCGTGAGGCGGCGAATGGCCTCGAAGCCGACGAGCACGCACACGATCAGGATGCTGGCGGCATTCGCCTGTGCCGCCAGGATGGTGCCCCGGTGGTAGCCGAACGACCGCAAGGCATTCGCCCGACGCCGTGCCAACCGCACCGCGATCAGCGACACGACAATTGCTGCAACGTCGGTGACGTTGTGCGCTGCGTCAGCGAGCAGACCCAACGAGGCGGCAACGATGCCGACCACGAACTGCACCACCACGATCACGATGTTCAACCCGAGCGCGATCCGCAGCCTGCGCTCCCTCACGACCATGACATCTGAAGACATGACCATATGTTGCCACCATTTGGTCGATCATTTGCGTTGTTCTGCACAAACTAGGGTCAGCACCATGATCGACGTTCCGCAGGACCCCGAGCATGGCGCAGTGGAATGCCCTGACGTTTCCGGACAGGTGGCCTCGTAGCCTCGTGAAGCGACGCCGGCCGACGAGGACAATCGGGGGCGCGTAGTTCGGTGCGCTCGTTCCAGTCCCCGATGCGACTCGATTGACTAGCGCGCCTCTTCATCCAGCCTCCGTCAGGTCGACGCTGTGCACCTCACGACCCGTACCGGTCATCGCCGCCGACCTGACAGCTGCTGGGTGCTGACCTGATCGTCATTGCACTTGCAGCGCTCTGCTGGCGGCACGTGGCCGAGCACCTGCTCCACATGGGCGCCACATCCGGCCCAGCTCGGTCGTTGACACGTCGGACACATCATCTCTCTGCACATACCCCAGAGGGTATCAGACGGATTGATACCCATGGGGGTATTGTTGATTTGTACGAACCACCCGCAACAGGAGCTCGATCATCATGTTCTTCCGCCAGTACTACCTCGGCTGCCTCTCACACGCGAGTTACCTAATCGGTGACACCACGACGGGGCAGGCCGTGGTGGTCGACCCGCAGCGCGACATCGCCGAGTACCTCGCCGATGCCGAAGCGCACGGACTGACGATCGTCAAGGTGCTGGAGACCCACTTCCACGCCGACTTCCTGTCGGGCCACCTCGAAGTCGCCGCGCACACTGGAGCGACGATCGGCTACGGACGCGACGCTGCCGGCCGGGCGGAGTTCCCGATCGAGACGTTCGCCAACGGCGACCGGATCCACCTCGGTAGCGATGGATGTGGGGTCGAGCTCGAAATCCGCGAAACACCCGGCCACACGCCAGAGTCGATCAGCATCGTGATCCATCCCGACGGACCCGACAGCGAGCCCTACGGCGTTCTCACCGGCGACACGCTGTTCATCGGCGACGTCGGCCGGCCGGACCTGTTGGCGTCGGTCGGCGTCACCGCCGAGGAACTAGGCCGTCAGCTCTACCATTCGCTACACGAACAACTGCTGACGCTGCCCGATGCGACCAAGGTGTTCCCCGCTCACGGCGCAGGTTCTGCGTGCGGCAAGAACCTGTCGACCGAGACGGTGTCGACGATCGGCGAGCAGCGCCGGACGAACTACGCCCTTGCCCCGATGAGCGAGGACGCGTTCGTCGAAGCCGTCACCCAAGGACAGTCGGTCGCCCCGCTCTACTTCTCGTTCGCAGCGAATCGAAATCGCGAACGCCGCGACCTGCTCGCCGACGACATCACCGTCCCAACCCTCACCATGGCCGAGGTGCTCGCCAACCAGCACGCCGGAGCAGTTGTCATCGACGCCCGCGAGGACATTGCGTTCGCTGCTGGCCACCTGCGCGGCTCGGTCAACGTCGGGCTCGGTGGGCGCTTCGCCGAATACGCCGGCGAGGTGATGGTGCCCGAGACGCCAATCGTGCTCGTCACCCCTCCCGGCCACGAGGCCGAGGCAAAGGTTCGTCTAGCGCGCATCGGGTTCGACAATGTCCTCGGTGCGCTCGAACATCCCGTCGACACGTTCCTCTCCCATCCAGAGCTCATCGAACCGCTGTCGCGACTGTCCGCCGAGGCGCTCGCTCAACGGATGAAGACCGTGTCGAACCTCGTGCTCGTCGATGTCCGTAACCCCGGCGAGGTGGAACTCGGCACCATCGACGGCGCCCGAACCATCAGCCTTCCCGAGTTGCTCACCAACCTCGACCAACTCGACCAGAGTCTGCCGACAGTGGTGTTCTGCGCGGGCGGGTACCGATCGGCCATCGCGTCGAGCCTGCTGCGTTCGCGCGGCTTCACGGACGTCTCCGACTTGATCGGCGGCTACACCGCATGGGAAACCCACCAGTCTCTGTCCACCAACGAGGCGACGTGATCCGCGAGTACGAGGAATGGATGAGCGGCCGTGTTTCCACCGCGGTCCACATTCCGATGAGCGAACTGATGCCGCGGGTCGACGAGATCGACCGCACCAAGAAGTTCTAAGCCCACGATGCGCGGACTGCTCGCTTCACCATTCGGGTTCCTCATTGGTCTCTCCCTCGGCGCGCTCGGCGGTGGTGGCTCTATCCTCGCGGTGCCTGCCCTCGTCTACGCTGCCGGCCAGACACCCAAACACGCCACCACCACCTCGCTCGTGCTGGTCGCAGTCACGGCAGTGATCGGCATGGTGCCGCACTGGCGGGCCGGCCGAGTGCGCCTCGCAGCGGGCATGATCTTTGGTCTGGCCGGTATTGGCGGCTCGCTGCTCGGCTCGCATTGGAACAAGGCCGCTGATCCGAACGCTCTCCTCCTTGCGTTCTCCGGATTGATGCTGGTCGCCGCCTACGGCATGTGGCGTCGAGTCCGAACCACCTGCGCTCGGCAGCAACCTCGCTCGGTCGGCGCAGCAGCCGCGCGTGCCGAAGCACCATCCGTCAGCTCATCCGTCCAAATCGACACTGCAACAGTGATCAAGGTCATCGTCGCCGGCACCATCGTCGGGCTTCTCACCGGCTTCTTCGGTGTTGGTGGAGGCTTCGTCATCGTCCCGGCACTCGTGCTCGCGCTCGGGTTCACGATGCCTGAAGCCATCGGCACCTCATTGCTCGTCATCACCATCAATTCGGCCGTCGCGCTCACCACCCGACTCCAAGCTGGGTCGATCGAATGGGCGACCGTGATCCCGTTCACTATCGCCAGCCTGATTGGTGTCGTCGTCGGCAGCCGGCTTGCCAGTAAGCACGATTCGACGTCGTTGCAACGCTGGTTCGTCGCACTGCTCGTCGTCGTCGCTGTGTACACGGCGGTGCATTCCGGCCTGGCCCTGCGATGAGCCGTGAAGGCAGCTGATACCCCTAGGGGTGTGATTCTGATACCCCCTGGGGTATAATAAGGCACCGCATCTCCAGCCGATCAAGGAACCGCCACCGTGAGCACCACCATCGACCCGACCTTGCCCGTCGAACATGAGCCGTCACACGACCCCGACGAACGGGCGTTGTTCTCCCGCCTCGCCGCGTCGATGGCACGCCACCGTCGGGCGGTGATCCTGGTGTGGCTGCTGGTCACGCTGGCAGCCGCGCCACTGGCGATCACCCTCACCAAGTCGCTCTCGGGCGCCGGGTGGGATGCAAAGGGCTCCACGGCCGAGCAGGTGCGCATGGAGCTCCGTAAGGACTTCCCGGCACTCGGCACGGAAAACCCGATCGTCGTCTACCGGCAGGCCACTCCCATCACCCAGGATCCCGCCGGCTTACAGGCGCTCGAGGTGCAGTTGGCCATGGGCCCGCGGGTGCTGTCGGTGGCCGATCCGTTGGCGATGCCGCCCGAGGCCGGGATGATCTCACGCGACGGCCTGACCGCCTTGGTGCCGGTCGAGCAGAAGATCGGTAGTGACAAGGACCGTCCTGTCGCCGCCGGCGAACTTGGTAGCTACGTCGGAGGTCTCACCATCGCGCCCGGTTCCACCGCCAAGGTCACCGGTGAGTGGCCGGTGTGGGCGGACTTCAACAAAATGAACGAGGAGGCACTGCACAAAGCCGAACTGTTGTCGGGGCTGCCGACTCTCATCATGTTGTTCATCGCGTTCGGTGCCATGCTCGCCGCAGGTGTACCGCTGATGCTCGCTATCGCCGGTATCGCCACCGGCTTCGCCACACTCCACATGCTCAGCTGGATCACGCCGATCTCGGTGTGGTCGATGAACTTCTCCATGATGATCGGCCTCGCGGTCGGCATCGACTACAGCCTGTTCATCGTCTCCCGCTACCGCGAAGAACGCGTCGAAGGCAAGGACGCCATCAAGGCCATCGAAAACGCGATGTCCACCTCCGGCAAGGCAGTCTTCCTCTCCGCCCTCACCGTCGTGTTATCGCTGTCCGCCGTGTTCCTTGTGCCCGTCATGGTGTTCCAGACGATGGCCCTGGGCATGATCATCTCGGTCATCGCCGTCGCGCTCGCCGCACTCACACTGCTGCCTGCCGTGCTTGTCGCAATGGGCGACAAGGTTCTGGTGACCCGCGGCAAGAACGATCCCGACATCGTCGCCGAAGGCCGCTGGGCGAAGTGGACCGGTGTCGCACTGCAGCGCCCCGCAATGGTGCTCACCATCGGCCTCGTGCTGCTCGGCACGCTCATCGTTCCCTCGTTCGGCATGAAGCTCGGCATGCCCGGCGCCCGCGTCGTCGACCAAGGTCGCACCAGCCGCGACGGCTACGACATGGTCGTCCAGGCGTTCGGCCCCGGTGCCGCCGGTCCCGCCTACATCACCGTCAACGCGACCGATGCACACAAGGTGATCGACATCGCCACCGCCACCCCCAACGTGGTCGACGCCCGTGTCGTTGCCCCTCCCGCCACGACAGGTCGCGTCGTGATCCGCGTCACCCCCGGCACCCAGATCGACCAGTCGGCCACAGCCGACATGGTCACCCACCTGCGGAGCCAACTCGACGCCGCGATCCCGAACGCCAAGGTCGGTGGTCCCGCGGGTCAGAACCACGACCTCACCAACGTGCTCGTCGACCGCGCCCCCTACGCGATCGGTGTCATCCTGATCGTCGCCTTCCTGCTGCTCCTGGTGGTGTTCCGCAGCGTCGTCATCGCCACGTTCTCGATCCTGATGAACCTCGTGACGGTCGGTGCCGCCTTTGGCTTCGCCACGCTCGTGTTCCAACACGGCTACGGCACCGGGCTCATCGGCATCCAACACCAAGGCTTCGTCGACGCCTGGGCGCCACTGTTTTTCTTCGCCCTCCTCTTCGGGCTCTCGATGGATTACCAGCTCTTCCTTCTGGCCGCTATCAAGGAGCGCTACCAGGCCACCGGCGACACCCGCCGCGCCATCGGTGAAGGCATCGCCCGCACCGGCCGACCAATCACCAACGCCGCGGTGATCATGATCATCGTGTTCATCGCCTTCGGGGTCACCGGGCCCATTCCACCCACCGAGTTGGGCCTCACCCTCGCCATGGCCGTCCTGCTCGACGCCACCGTCGTGCGCGTGATGTTGGTCCCTGCCACCATGGCACTACTCGACGAGAAGAGCTGGTACGCCCCCAAGTGGCTCCAAAAGATCCTGCCCCACGTCAACTTCAGCCACTGACAGAACAAGGAGCGCACAACTCGATTCAGAGCGAGCTACTAACGCTGCGCAGGATTCGGTCGGCGTCGGCGACGATAGTGCGGACGATGTCTCCGGCGGGTTGGATCTGGTGAAGGAGCTCGATCGCTTGTCCTGCAGGCATCATTCCTTGTTGCAGGTCGCCGTCTTGGTAGCCGGTTTCGACGCGTGTACCAGCCACGGCGTATTGGGCGGGAAAGGGGTGGATCTCGTTTTCACGCGTTTGCCATTCGCGTGTCCAATCGTTCTGCAGTGTGCGGAGGGGTTTGCCGGTGTATGCCCGGCTGAGTGTGGTGTCCTTGCTGGAAGCCGCGATAAGCCGATCCTTGTAGGCGCGATGTCCGTATCCCTCCTCACTGGCGATGAAGCGCGTACCCATCCAGGCACCGTGTGCACCGAGGCAACGCGCTGCGGCGAGCCCTCGGCCGTCGACGATGCCGCCGGCTGCGAGCACCGGAACCGAGACGGTGTCGACGACAGATGGGAGGAGCACCATCGTGCTGATGTGTCCGGTGTGTCCCCCACCTTCTGTTCCTTGGGCGACGATGAATTCAGCTCCTGCGATCTCGGCTTGCTTGGCGCGGCCGACCGAGCCGACGAGGGCGATGACTGCGATGTCTCGTTCGTTGCATGCAGTGACGAACCATTCCGGTACGTCGAAGGTGAGTACGACTGCCGCGGGGCGTTCGTCTAGGATCACTTCGACTTGTCGAGCGACGGCGCCGGGGGTGAGGAGCGGTTCCACGCCGCGGAGCTTCTCTCGGTCTTCAGGGGACAGCAATTGCCACAGCCGTCGGACGGGCTCCCATGACGCGGCGCCTTCGTCGACGAGTGAAGGTGGCACCAGAAGGTTGACGGCGAAAGGCTTGGCGGTGCCTGCCCGGATGGTTCGGATCTCGTCTCGGAGTGCGTCGGCGAGGTAGCTGACGCCACCGAGGCAGCCCATGCCGCCCGCCTCGCTGACTGCGACGACGAGTGGTGCTTGCGCGACGCGGGCCATTCCTGCGGACATGATCGGGTGTTCGATGCCGAAGCGGTGAGTGAGAGTGGTTTTCATGGGAGCTCCGTTACGGGGAACGCTGCGAATCGGGCGTAGAGCTCGGGGCGCAGGTTGGAGAGACCGGGCGGTTCGGGGTTCGGCACCGGTGGGGTGTTAGCGGCCTGATTACCTGAGGATGGGGTGGGCCTGTTCGGCAGTGCTGTTTGCTGGCCATGCCGACGACGAGGTGAAGCCAACAGTGATGGGCGACTCGGCGTATGCGGGAGCGGACACCCTTGATGATCTGCAACAGGCCGGGTTCGATGTGAAAGCCAAAGTCCCCCCGGTCAGCGGCCGTGCTGGCATGTTCGGCAAGGACGACTTCGACATCGATCTGCAAGCAGACACCGTTGCCTGCCCGGTCGATCACGTCGTCAAGATCCAACGCAGCGCTGATCGTGCCGGCCGAGCCAATTTCGCCGAACACTGCGCTGGCTGTCCGCTGCGTCAGCGGTGCACCACATCGGCCAATGGGCGTTCGGTGACCATGCATCCGAAAGAAGCGGTACTGCAACGGGCCACGACCGCACAGGCCGACCCGCGATGGCGACACGACTACCGGTCGACGAGACCGAAAGTGGAACGCAAGATCGCCCACTTCGTGCCCGTCGCGTGGGGCGGACGAAAAGCACGCACCCGCGGTTGACAATGCGTCACCACCGACGTCGAAACCCGCGCCGCCGCAGTCAACCTCGCCCGCATGGCCACCCTCGGTGTGACTTTCGTCGGTGGCAGTTGGGTGGCAACAACCAGTTGAACCGCCCAGAACACCAAACCGGCCGATCTAAGGTGATCTCCACGGGCGTCACTCCCACCGCGAACCTCCCGCACCAGCCTCCAAAACACTGAAACCGGGCCCCGCCGCCCGAGCGGCCCCCCACGCACAACGACCCCACCACAGCCATCAGCGCCCACCACGACAGCATGACCGCCATGGACACCCACTACTACAGGAGTCACCTAGTGTGTTCCGCACTGAGATAGGGAGGGCAGCCATGACATCGCTCACCGAGAGTCCGAGTTCGGGTGCGGCTACTGAGTTGGCTGCGGGAGTCGACGGGCTGGCGGCTGTGGTGGCGGCGCAGCGTAGCGAGTTCGACTCAAAGGGTCGATTGCCCGATCACCTCTTTGAGCAACTTGCCACGCTGGGTTTGTTCCGGCTCCTTCTGCCGTCATCGCTCGGTGGGCCCGGGCTGTCAGCTCTTGAGTTCATGGATGTCGTTGAGGCGGCATCGGCTCTTGACGGGACGGTTGGGTGGCTGGTCGGTAATGGGGGCGGCATGGCCCGGGTGGGGGCATACCTGCCGGTAGAAAGCGTGAAAGAGATCTTTGACGATCCCTTGGCGTTCGTGGTCTCGTCGACAGGTGCCGTCGGACGCGCAGTTCGCGTTACGGGCGGTTACCTCGTGGCGGGTCGTTGGCCGTTCGGAAGCGGTTCGCCGCACGGCACATGGTTCGCCCCGCTGTGTGCGGTTGAGGCCAGCGAGCAAGCGACCGGTGAAGTTATTTTCGTGTATGCACCGCGAAAGGACGTCGTGCTTCACGACAACTGGCGGGTTTCGGGTCTATGCGCCACAGGGAGCGTCGATTTCGAGTTCAAGGAGGTTTTCGTACCGGACCGTTTTGCGCACGCGTTCCAGCCCGAACCGACGCAGCCCGGCACGGTGTATCGGCTTCCCACTCGCTCGATATTTTCGTGGACGGTGGCCACGGTGCCGCTCGGCATCGCCGCTGGCGCTATCGATGACTTTGCAACGATCGCTGGCTCCGCGAAGCGGCGCGGCGACAGTGTCCCGCTCGCGGAGCGCGAACTGATTCAGTCGCAACTTGGCCAGGTCGAGGCGCGTACCGCTGCGAGCCGGGCGTACCTTCGTCACACGATGAGCACTCTGCTCAAGGGGATCGAAGCTGGCACCGGCCTTGAGGCGAGCCGGGTCGACTTCCGACTCGCGTGCACGTTCGCGAGCCAATCGGCCCTCTGGGCAATCAATTTGGTCACCGAAATGGCCGGAGCGGTTGCCATCTTGCGGTCGTCGCCGCTCGAACGGCGTGAGAGAGACGCACGTGCTGCTGCGAAACACGTTGCGATGAGTCCGGCTGCCTATATCACCGGCGGGAAGCTACTGCTCGGACTCGACCTCTCGAGCGTCTCATTTTGAACCACCCTTCGACAGCGTCAGCGGCTGCGCGGGTATCCGGCTGACCGGGCCGACAGCCCTCCGCAGGGGAGCGAGAGCCCCTGGAAGTCGCAACGAGCAAATCCCCAGAACTGGGAGCCGTTGTCCGTCCGGACCCATACGGCCCCTAGTCATGCGCGCACTGGTCCCGTCGCCCCGAGGCGCGGCCGCACTGCTAGTGCTGCGCCGCAGAAGTTGGCTGAACGTCGAGGTCGACTGGGTTCCAAAAGACTCTCTCCGATGGGTTACAGGCAGAATCTCGTGACGTTTGGCGTTGGACTGTCATTGACAGGTTGTCGCAAAATGCGGGTGGGGTTGGCGGTACCCGATCCCGGCCCCGGCCCCGGCCCCGGCCCCGACCCCGGCCCCGGCCGTGCGGTCGCGTGAACGTTCGTTGCATGACAGGCGGGCGTGGTGGAAGTCTGCATCAGCGACCACGACGGCTGTGCGGGCAGGATCGCGTCGACTTTCACGTCGCCAGCGCCGATAACTCGACGCGACTCGTCCCGGAAAGGCGTAGCGGGCGGGATCGCGTCGACTTTCATGTCGCCAGCGCCGATAACTCGACGCGACTCGGCATCGCAACAACGGGTAGGCCCGGCGGGCGGGCTGTCAGTCGCCGACGTCGCGCCGACTTGTGCGGCACAAGCACGAGTTCAGCAACAACCATGATGACACCGTTGCTGACAACACGACCAGACGGCCAGACGGCCAATCTCACCCGCCACACCACCAAACAGCACTGCCGAACAGGCCCACCCCATCCTCAGGTAATCAGGCCGCTAACAACAGCCTGTTGGTAACAGCCCAACGCCAAAGGTCAGCCGTGATGCACGGCTGCCGGGCCGTGTGGCGGGTGTTGTGTGGCGGGTGTTCGACGAATCCGATCATCGTGGCCAGCGGTTCGTCGCGCAAGCGGTCGACACAAGCGGTCGAAAGGTGGAAC
>JANYDH010000209.1 GCA_025359865.1 Actinomycetes bacterium
AGGAAGTCAGCTGGGGACCGGGTCTACGCCGTGGCGAGTTCGAATCGCTGATCGCGGCGACACGTGGAGCTCGCCACACCACTCACATCAGCGAGGTCGGGCCGGGGTGCCGCCACACCACACCCACATTTTGCGACAGCCTGTTGACAACAACCCAACGCCAACGCTCGGGTGGGTGGGTGGGGTGGGGTGGGGTGGGGTGGGGTGGGGTGGGGTGGGGGTCATCAGGCGTAGCGCGGGGAATGTTACGAAAAGATGACGAAGCGCTGAAATATTGCAGTTTGATGACGATAGTGTCGCTTCCGTTACGACGAGGGTGCACGCATTCGTAGTGCTGTGCGAATCGTCGGAACTGCTGCGGTGGCGCTCTCGTTCGGCGCTTCTGCCGTGAGCCCAGGATCACCCGGTTCGCATTGCTGCCGACAGCGGGTGCTCACCTCACGACGGACCGAGGCTGCCTCGCGGCAACCCCGGCGAACAAGGAGCGTCAATTCTGTGCCCTTCAACACCGCAATTCGCAACACCCGCAACACCCGCAATACCCGTACGAACTCCGGCCGTCTCCGTAGCACCACTGCGGCGTTCGGTTTCGTTCTCGTCGCCGCCGCGGGCAGCATCACGCTTGCATCCGTAGCCCACGCTGCACCACCATCGTTCACCACGACCGGTACGTCCCAACTGGTCGTCCCGGGCGGTCAACGTATCGACGATCCAATCGCCACAGAGGCTGCAGTTGGGTTGATGTTGCTGCGTACGGCGAACGAGACCGGACTCGAAGGTGACCTTTCGGCATACGTGATGCAGCGCAATCTCGTTGCGGGCTCAGTAGCCGACCGGCTCGGGTTCGATGAGTTAGCGATGAAGGAGGCGTGGGCCAAGGCCGACACCGTGCACCAGGAAGCCCTGATGGCCGGGCTCAGCCAGTTGGGCGTGCCCTACCGTCGCAATACCAGCAAGGTCGGTGTCGGGTTCGACTGCTCGGGTCTGACCACCTACGCATGGGGTGAAGCTGGCGTTGATCTCGTCCGGCAGAGCACGGCGCAGATCCGTGCCGCAGCACCGCGTACGTTCGAAACCGCGCAGGCTGGCGACCTGATGCAATACCCCGGTCACGTGATGATGTGGCTCGGCGTCGATCATGCCATCCTTCACGCGTCAGACCCTGGCCGCCCTATACAGGTGGACAGCGGCCCACAGCGGCGCACGGTTCGCCTCGGCGACCCCACGGGTTGAACCGCTGGCGCCTCAGATCAGGGCACGGACTCAGGTATGGATCGGGCCGGTGGCGTCACGCAGTGACGGCGCTGCACGGCCCGTGCGTCGCGCGATGATCTCTGCACAGATCGAGATCGCCGTCTCTTCGGGTGTGCGCGCACCGAGATCGAGCCCGATCGGCGACAGCAGCCGGTCGAGTTGTTCGTCGGACACGCCGACTTCGCGAAGCCGTTCAGTGCGCTTGCCGTGCGTCTTGCGGCTCCCCATCACACCGATGTACCCGACGCGGGTGGCGAGCGCTCCCTGTACCGCCGGCACATCGAACTTGGGATCGTGCGTCAGGATGCAGACGGCATCGCGTGGGCTGAGTTGGTGGCCGCGCTTGGCAAACATCGGTGCGGGCCAAGTGACCACCACCTCGTCGGCGGCGGGGAACCTGCGACGTGTTGCGAAGACCTCGCGTGCGTCGCAGACCACGACGCGGTAGCCGAGCACCTTGGCCACGCGTGATAATGCAGCCGTAAAATCGACGGCACCAAAGATCCACATCTGAGGCGGCGGTGCCCAGCTCTCGACGAATACCGACACGGTAGGCGTGTCGAGCAGGTCCTCTGGGGTGGTCTGGCCCTCTGGGCCGTAGTGGCGGACACCCGATCTGCCGGCTTCGAGTTCGGCGAGGGTGTCTCGGGCCACGATGCGATCGAGTTCGGGATGGCCGAGCGAGCCATGCGCGAGATCACCGGGCACGACCAGCAGCTTCCCGCCAAGATGCGGACCGTCGATCACCGTCGCAAGCGCAGTCGGCAGCGATCTGCGGAGCCGGTCGCGAAGAATTTCGTAGAGTGAACTCACCAGTCGAGCACCTCGAGGTACAACCGAATGATGCCCCCGCATGTGAGTCCCACAGCGAACGCGTCGTCGTCGCTGTAGCCGAACGTGACGATGCCGGGCTGCTGCTCGCCGTTCAGCACCGCCAGCGCCTCGCTGACGACGGCACCCTCGACGCAGCCGCCGCTGACGCTGCCCGCCACCTCACCGTCGTCTGTGACGGCCATTGCCGCGCCCGGCTCGCGGGGTCCAGATCCTTCGATATCGACCACTCTGGCGATGGCAACGCGCTTGCCGGCCAACCGCCAGCGATCGATGTCATCGAGCAGTTCGCGCATCGGTGGCTCCTCTCGATGGGGTCTCGTTGGCTCTTTTCGAGTTGTCGAGGGAGATGACGGCGGCAAGTTCTTCCATCGCAGCAATTGAATGCCCCTCGACGAAGTGGTCAACATACGGCAGCGCGGCTGCCATGCCACGCGCGAGCGGCGCGTATCCGGGGGTGACCTTCAGCGGGTTCACCCACACGATGCGGTAGGCGATCCGATGCAACCGGCACATCTGCTCAGCGAGCGCCTCGGGATCGCCACGATCCCAGCCGTCGGAAAGGATCACGACGATCGCCCCACGGGCCATGCCGCGCACCCCCCATTGGTCGTTAAACGAATGGAGGCAGTCGCCTAATCGGGTACCCCCGCTCCAGTCCATCACTCGTTCACCGGCTTGGCGCAGCGCTCGGTCAGGGTCGTGGCTGCTGAGCTCGCGCGTGACCCGCGTCAAGCGGGTGCCGAGGGCGAACGCTTCGACCCGCTGGCGGCCGCTGACCGCAGCATGGACGAAGCGCAGCATGCCCCGCGCATACGGCTCCATCGAGCCGCTCACGTCGAGGAGTAACACCAGGCGTCGCATCCGCTCACCGGGCTCGCGCCACTTCCGTTGAATCGGCTCACCACCGGCGCGCAGCGACGAACGCATCGTCGCCCGAATATCAGGGCGGCGACCGCGACGTGCAGACCGCAATCGGAACGATGCCCGGGGTGGGCCGGCGAAACGCAGGCGGCTCATCAGCTCTTGTGCGAGGTGAAGTTCGGTGTCGTCGTACGCAGCGAAGTCCTTCTTGCGGAGCACCTCGGCCGCGGAGAACCGCAACTCGATGGTGGGGTCGTCGCTCGGCTCGCCATGGTCGGTGTCATCGTCCGATGCGCCGTCGTCGGTGGCGATCGCGATGCGGATCACCTCGTCGATCACCTCGTCGGTGTTGCCGGACTCGCGCCGATCCCAGAACACTGCGAAGGCTCGGTCGAAGAGCGCAATATCCTCCGGCCGGCGCACGAGCGTGCACCTTCCAGCCCAATACACCGAACTGTGACTGTGTAACCCGGTTACCCCGAGCGCTTCGATGAACCCGATCACGCTGCCAACCGGCACGGCCAGCCCGAGTAGGCGCAGCAGTCGTGAAAAGGCGACGGCGATCTGCTCGCCGCTGGCGTTCATGACGGGGGCCGCAAGCCCTCAGTCGTGTAACAGGCCACGTTCGAACGCCTGTTTCACGATCTCGGCAATACCACCGTGTTGACGAACACGATCTTGGTCTTCGCGGTACTTGAGGACGGCACCGAGCGTTGCCTCGACGGTCGCTTCGTCGAGCTCGGTGACACCAAGCACCCCGAGCGCTGTGGCCCAGTCGATGGTCTCGGCGACCCCGGGCGGTTTGTAGAGGTTCTTTGTGCGCATCGCTTCGACAGCGGCGGCGACCTGTCGGGCCAGCGGCTCGACAACCTGCGGGGCGCGCATGCGTACGATGCGAACTTCACGTTCGAACGATGGATGCTCGACCCAGTGGTACAGGCAGCGGCGCTTCAGCGCATCGTGTACGTCGCGGGTGCGGTTGGAGGTGAGGATCACCACTGGCGGGCGCGCCGTGCTGTACACGCCGAGTTCTGGAATGGTGATTTGATACTCCGAGAGCACCTCGAGGAGATACGCCTCGAACTCGTCGTCGGCGCGGTCCACCTCGTCGACGAGCAGCACCGGAGGTACTTCGCTGCGATGGTCGATGGCCAGCAGCAACGCACGCTTCAGCAGGAACCGCTCGTTGTAGAGCTGGTTCTCGAGCGCGCCCGTCGCCAAACTTTGGGCCTCGCCGGTTGCTTCGGCGGCGCGTAGGTGCAGCAGTTGGCGGGAGTAGTCCCAGTCGTACACCGCTTGTGAGGCGTCGATGCCCTCGTAGCACTGCAACCGGATCAGCTTCCCGCCAGTCCAGCGGCTGAGCACCTTGGCCACCTCGGTCTTGCCTACTCCTGCCTCGCCTTCGAGGAGCAAGGGCCGCTTGAGCGACAGAGCCAGAAAAACAGCCGTGGCAAGGCCCTCGTCCGGCAGATAGCCGTAGTCGCTGAGTGCTTGGGCGACGTCGGCGGGGTTGCTGGGTGGGGTGGCCATCGAGCCACAGGTTACGCCCTGACCGGGGTGTGCCGCCGGACCGGCCGGGGTTGATCTGGCATGCTGCACATCATGAACGGGCGCGGCATACAGATCGACCCGGGAACGCAGCGGTGGAGTTTGACCCTGTGGAGCCCCGATTCGAGTGAGGCCTGGCTCGTGGTCGACCACCTGAGCCCTGCGGAGGCACCGCATCGGGTGCCGATGGAACGCCGTCGTGAGACGTGGTGGGCCGAATTGCCGCGTGAAAGCCACGGCGTGCTGTATCACGTCGAGGTGGACGGTGTCGGTCCGCTGCTCGACCCATATGCATGGGCGGTGCGACTGGTCGATGGGGTCGCGCGTAACGTGCTGCGCACCCAGTCGTGGCCGGAGGTGCCGCGTCTCGACTCAGCACCCCTCGATCCGGACTATCGGCCCGTCGTCTACGAGGTTCACGTTCGTGGGTTCGCGCGCACATTTCGTCGGGCGATCGACCGGCTCGATCATCTGGTCGACCTCGGTATCGATGTGATCGAGTTGATGCCGGTGCACCCGTTCGATTCGACCACGAACTACTGGGGCTACATGCCGCTCGTGTGGGGCGCTGTCCACGAGGAGTACGCCGAGCCCGGTAGCGACCCTGCGGTGGAGCTTGCCGAGTTCGTCGCCGCAGCGCACGCGCGGGGTATCCGCGTCTGGCTCGACGTGGTGTTCAACCACACCGCTGAGGAAGACGAGATCGTCGGCACTACTACCAGTTGGCGTGCGATTGCCGACGAGCGCGCATACCGCCGTACTGACGGTCGACTGACGAACGACAGCGGATGCGGCAACGACACGAATGTCGCCGAGCCGGAGATGCAACGGCTGATTCTCGAAGCGCTTCACCGGTATGCCTCGCTCGGTATCGACGGGTTCCGATTCGATCTGGCCTCGCTGCTCACCCGCGACGGTGGTGGGCTCGTGCGCCGAATCGGTGATTGGGCAGAGGCGTGCGGCATTCGTCTCATCGCCGAAGCATGGGATCTGGGTGCTTACCAGGTCGGTTCCGGATTTCCCGACGACCGGTGGAGCCAGTGGAACGACCGGTTTCGCGAAGATGTCCGCGGCTTCCTGCGTGCCGAGCCGGGTCTCGTTCCGGGCCTGGTGCAGCGCGTCGCGGGTAGCCCCGACCTGTTCCCGGGCGCCCCGTGGAGCACCGTCAACTTCATCGATGCTCACGATGGGTTGACGCTGTTCGACCTCAGCGCTGTCACCGATGACCACCATCGCGCCTGGGATTGCGGGCCGGAGTTACGGATGCAGCAACTGAAGAACGCGTTCTGCTACCTACTGCTTTCGGCGGGCAGCCCGATGTTCGTGATGGGTGATGAGTTCGGGCGTACCCAGGGCGGTGATCCGAACCCGTACCGAACGGACTCCCCGGTCACCTGGGTCGACTGGAGCCGTCTCGACGAATGGCGCGAGTTGTACGAGTTCGTCCGTTCGCTGATCGCACTCCGGCGAGCACACCCGGTCGAGGCACCGACCTTTCACGGTGTTGGACCGGATGGTCCCGATGCCGGCTACGAGTCACGATCGTTGGCCTGGAGCACCGACCACGTCGTGGTGTTCGCCAACACGTGGTGGGAGCCCCTTACGTTCCACAACCCGCGCAGTGGTGTGTGGGAGGTAGCGCTCGCTACGGCTGACGTGCTCGATGCCGCTCCTGGCGGAACATCGGTCACCGTTGCTGCTCGATCGGTCGTGGTGCTCACCCGCTAGCTTCCCCTCATGCAGATCGACATCCAACTCAACCCTGCCGTCGAGGAGTGGTCGTCGTTGCGCGATGGGGTGCTGCTCGCCGAGGACCGGGGCTTCGACACTGCTTGGGTCTTCGATCACTTCGATGGTGCGATGTTGGGCGGAACGACCATGCTCGAGTGCTTCGCGCTGCTGGGCGGACTCGCCGCGTGTACCGACCGAATTCGGCTCGGGACGCTGGTTGCCAATGTGGCCAATCGCCTCCCGGGTGTGATGGCGCAGAGCGCAGCCTCGGTCCAGACGATGTCCGGCGGCAGGTTCACACTCGGCCTCGGTGCGGGTGCCGCGCCCGCAAGCCGCTGGGCTGGCGAACACGCAGCACTCGGTGTCCAACTCGAGGGTTCCATGGCCGAACGTCACCGTCTTGTGGCCGACACCCTCGACGAACTCGAGCGGATGTGGCGACCCGATCGAGCGCCCGAGTTGGCCACCTTCGCTCTGCCGTCCCCGCCGCCGAACATCATCCTCGGCGTCAACAGCGTGGCGTTGGCTGAGCTGGCCGGTCGTCGTTGTGATGGCATCAACGTGCGAAGTACACATCCCCAACTCGCAGAACTGTTGGCGGCCGCCGAGTCCGCGCGTCACGTCGCTGGTCGCGCAGATCAACCATGGGACTGTTCGGTGTGGACCACATGGGACGAGGCCTTACTCGACGGCGATCATCCGATCCGTCGGGGCTGGACGATGCTGGGCGTGACCCGACTGATCTTGGTGTGCTTGGCGCCTCATGACCCGCAGGCGCTCGCCCGAGCGGCTCCTCACCACAAGCCACAACGTTCGCGGTCGTGGGG
>JANYDH010000023.1 GCA_025359865.1 Actinomycetes bacterium
CCCGGCCGTGCGGTCGCGCTGCAGCGTGAACGTTCGTTGCATGACAGGCGGGCGTGGTGGAAGTTTGGATCAGCGACCACGACGGCTGCGGGCAGGATCGCGTCGACTTTCATGTCGCCAGCGCCGATAGCTCGACGCGACTCGGCACCGCAACAACGGGTAGGCCCGGCGGGCTGTGAGTCGCCGATGTTGAGCCGACTGCTGTGGCACAAGCACGAGTTCAGCGACGACCATGACACCGTTGCCGATAACACGACCAGCGGCCAATCTCACCCGCCACACCACCAAACAGCATTGTGCGACAGCCTGTCAAGGACGCACGATCGCAGACAGCATGGCCTGCAACTTCGCCTGGGTTTCGGCAAGCTCGGCGCTTGGTTCGCTCTCGGCGACGATCCCGCCACCGGCAACGAGCCGCGCCCGGCGCCGGTCGGCCGACAGCTCTGCGCAACGGATCGCTACCGCCCACGTACCGTTTCCGGTGGCGTCGATCCATCCGACAGCGCCGCCATACCGGCCGCGAGTGAACCCTTCGACCCGGGCGATCAATTCCACTGCCTCGCGCCGGGGTGTACCGCCGAGCGCCGGGGTGGGTAACAGCGCGCGCACGAGTTCGAGCACATGAGGGCGAGGTTCGCTCAATCGCCCCTGCACTCGGCTGCCCAGGTGCGCCACGTTGGCAACTGCGACGATTGACGGCTCGGGTTCCCAATCGAGGTAGCTGCACCACGGCAGCAAGGTGTCGTGCACCATCTCGATCACCGACCGGTGCTCCACCTGGTTCTTGGTGCTTGCGATCAACTCCGCTGCTGCACGAGCATCGGTGACAGGGTCGCCGGTACGGGGCGCCGTGCCCGCCAACGGATGTGACTCGACCACGTTGCCGTTCACGCTCACCAACAACTCGGGTGAAGCTCCGATGAAGCCGTCGATCGAATAGCGGTAGCTGGATCCGAACGAGGCTCTCAGCCGGAGCAGCACGGCATGAACGTCGATCGGTTGATCGCTCGTCACGATCACCTCGCGGGCGATGACTGCCTTGGTGAGATCGCCGTTGCGGACAGCGTCGCGCGCCGCCTCGACCGCGCCGAGGTAGTGGCCCACGTCTGCCGAAGCAGCCACAGTGAATTCGGCTGCGGCGGGGCAGGGGCGGGGCATCGCTGCCAGGATTTTGAGGTCGTCGATCGGCTCGCCCTCGATTCGCGTGACCCACTGCCGCCCGTCGGCAGCCTTACCGACCACGAGCCGAGGGATGATCAGTTCCGCCGGCAGGTGCGCCTCGAACGGCAATGAGCCGAGTGCGACCGGGGCACAGCCGCCCACCTCGTCGATGTGGACGATCGCCGCAAGGACATCTGCCACGTCGGCGATGGCAACGCGTGCAGCGACGCCGCGAGCAGCAATACCGACCCCGTCACGCACGAATAGATACCCGTCACCGCGGGCGACGTCGTTGAGGTCGATGTGGGTGTCGAGATGCGTGGTGCGAGCGCGCATCTCAGCGACGGGTACCGAGCATCAGTTGCGTGAGACCACCCGACAACTGGTGGTGCTCGGCATCGTGGAAGCCGGCTTCACGAAGATCGTTCAGCATCTGCTCCTTCGACGGTAGGTACGCAACACTCTTCGGAAGGTATCGGTACGCCGGGCCATCACTGAGCAGCGCTCCGATCTTCGGGACGATCTTGCCGAAGTAGATGCTGTTACCCCACCGGACGATCCGGTTGTGGGGGATGCCCACGTCGAGCAGGGCGATCCTGCCGCCAGGCCGCACAACGCGAGCGATTTCGGTGAAGAAGGTGGGCAGGTCGACCAGATTGCGTAGCGCGAAGCCGCAGGTGACCCCATCGACGCATCGGTCGGGCATCGGCAGTCGAAGGATGTCGGCCTGGATTCGTGGTGCGCCGCTGCGGTCGGCGGCGAGCATCCCGAAGCTGAGGTCGGCCGAGATAGGGCGGTGCCCCGCACGTACCAAGTCGGTACACATGTCGCCCGTACCACTGGCCAAGTCGAGAACCAGACTTGCTGTCGGCAGTGCGAGCAGGCGGACGGCTTTACGGCGCCAGCGCACGTCGAGCCGAAACGTCATGATCCGGTTGACGAGGTCGTAGCGCGGAGCAATGGCGTCGAACATCTGCCGCACCGCCTGCACCTTGGCTTCGCCCTGCGGTAGGGCCTCGGTGTCCCAAGTCTTTTCGGTACCGGTTGTCACGCCTACGAGGCTACGGACTTCCTCGCATCCCTCGACGATGTGGAAGCATCGATGTTCATGGGGAACGAACTGTGGCGCAAGGGTGCACTCGAACTAGCCGGAATGATCGCCGCGAAGGAGGTGTCGAGCATTGAGGTGGTCGAGTCGCACCTCGCCCGGATCGACGAGGTCAATCCACATCTCAACGCAGTGGTCCGCCGGATGGACGACCAGGCTCGCTCGGCGGCCATGGCAGCCGACCAGGCGCTTGCCCGAGGTGGCCCATCCGGACCGTTGCACGGAGTGCCGTTCACCATCAAGGAGAACATCGACGTCGCAGGAACACCGACGACGAGTAGTTTGACGGCGTTCGCCGAAGCGATCGCCTCGCAAGACGCGCCCTGCGTCGCGCGGCTGAAGGCGGGCGGGCGGTACCACTGGCTCGCACGAACTTGCCCGATCTCGGCCTTCGGGTTGCAACGGAATCGTCGCTGCACGGCATTACCAAGTACCCCTGGCATCCGGGCCGTACGGCGGGAGGATCGAGCGGCGGCGAGGCCTCCGCGTTGGCCTCCGGGATGAGCCCGATCGGCTTGGGCAACGATCTGGGAGGGTCGCTGCGCAACCCGGCCCACTGCTGCGGCATCGCATCGATCAAACCATCCACGGGCGTGGTGCCATCGCAACGGTGATTCCTCCGCAGGACGCGGCGCTGATGTTCCAGTTGATGCGGGTCGAGGGTGTGCTCGCCCGTCATGTGGCCGACGTGCGCGCCGGGCTTCTGGCCATCGCTGGACCTGATGTACGCGATCCGTTGGCACTACCGGTCACGTTGAGCGACCGGTCGCTTGGCCGCCCATTGCGCGTCGCGGTGCTGGCAGACCCCCCGGGAGGCTCGACTCATCCCGGCATCGTCGCGGCCATCAACGCGACTGCCGAGGTGCTTGCCGCTCATGGAGCGGAGGTGATCGAAGCGTCACCGCCGGGCTACGAGCAGGCGATCGAGTTGTGGGGCAAGGCATTGATTGAGGACCTCCGTGCCCAGTTGCCGCTGATCGAGATGGTGATGGGTGAAGGAGGCAAGCGGTTCTTGTCGTACGCAACCGACGTTTTTCCGCCGGTCGATCTGGCCACGTTCACGTCGCTGTTCCCGATGCGACTTCATGTCGAGAAGGAATGGCACCGATTCCTCAACGACTATGACGTGTTGCTGACGCCCACATGGACCCAACCTGCGTTCGAACACGGGGCCGACATCGCATCACTGGACGGGGCGCGTGCGACACTCGACACGATGCGCCCGGTTCTGCCTGCCAACTTGTTGGGTCTTCCTGCTGCAATCGTGCCCGTTGGTCTCGTCGACGGGTTATCCGTCGGTGCCCAACTCACGGCTCGACGGTTCGGCGATCTCACTGCGCTTGCAGCGGCCGAGATCGTGGAGTACGCGTTCGGGCGGCTCACCCCGATCGACCCGGTGCACTGACGTTCGTCAGGCGCCCGCCGTCTGTTTCGCCCAGCGATAGTCGGCTTTGCCCGATGGCGAGCGAACGATCTCGGGCACGAACACGAACGCCTTGGGCAGCTTGTACCTGGCGATGTGTTGCCGCGCCTCCGCGAGCAATGCCGCTTCGTCGACGTCATATCCCTCACGGATTCGCACGACGGCGACGACCTCGTTGCCCCATCGTTGGCTGGGCCGCCCAGCGACCACACAGTCGTACACGCCGGGGTGGGCTTTGATTGCGGCCTCGACCTCCTCGGCGAAGATCTTCTCGCCGCCGGAGTTGATCGTGACGGAGTCGCGTCCATGTAACTCGAGTACGTCGCCGGCCAGATGGCGGGCCCGGTCGCCGGGAACGGCATACCGCACACCGTCCACCACGGGATAGGTGCGCGCGGTCTTGGTCTCGTCGCCCAGGTACCCGAGGGCCAGCCGGCCGCTCTTGGCCAGCCATCCGATCTCGGCGTCGCCAGCGCTGAGCACGCGGGTCAGGTCGCTCGACAGCACGTGGTTGCCGGCCGTCAACGGGAACGTGCCCGTAGTGGCACCACTTCCGGCTGAGACCTGCGACAGTTGACCGCCGGCTTCGGACGATCCCAGCCCATCGACGATCATCAGCGTCGGCAGGTGGTGGAGGAACTCCTCTTTCAGGTTGGCCGTCAACGGCGCGCCGCCGGACAGCAGCACGGTGAGCGAAGTCAGGTCGTACGAGTTCCGCTCCAACTCGTCGAGGAGAGGCCGAGCAAAGGCATCGCCTACGATGAGGAGGAAGTTCAGCCGTTCCCGCTCGATCAGTCTCCACACATCAGCCGGGTCGAGTCGTTCGGGGATCGACTGCACGAAGATCGTGCCACCGGCGTTCCAGGTGCGAAAGCTCATCCAGTGACCGGCGCCATGCATGAACGGCGGGGCGAGCAGGGACCTCAGGCCGCCGGTTGCCTCCGCCACGATACCGTCCATCGTGTCGGCGGTCGAGCCGCCGAAGCACTCCACGTTGGCATCACCATTTCGCCACAGGACACCCTTCGGCATCCCGGTCGTGCCACCGGTGTAGAGCACGTACAGGTCGTCGGGACTCGCTGTCACGGCAGGCTTGTCGGGCGACGACGACGCCAATGCATCCTCGTACCACGTCGCGCCCGCAAGCAGGTCGTGGCCAGAGTCATCTGGCACTTGGATCACAACCCGGAGTTGGTGCAGGTGGGGGAGCACCTCGGCCAGCACGGGGGTGAACTGGCTGTGCACGACGATCGCCTCGGCGACCGAGTCGCTGAGGAGATAGAGCAACTCCTCGGCGACATAACGGTAGTTGACGTTGAACGGGGCGACGCGCGCCTTGAACGAACCGAGCATCGATTCGAGGTATTCGTTGCCGTTGTGAAGATAGATCGCCAGGTGGGACTGGCCACTCTCGTGACCCGCCAACTCGGCGCGCCCGGTGCGTACTCCAAGACCACGCGCAATGAGATAGTTGGCTAGCCGGCGAGTGCGTTCGGTCACTTCGGCCCAACTGAAACGCCGGTCACGGAATACCAGGCAGTCGGCGTCGGGGCGGCTGGCGGCAATGGCCTCGTGAATGTCGGCAACGGCGAACTGCATCTCGTGAACCTAGTGCTGCGCCGCAGAAGTTGGCTGAACGTCTGGGTCGACTGGGTTCCAAAAGACTCTCTCCGATGGGTTACAGGCAGAATCTCGTGACGTTTGGCGTTTGGCTGTCATTGGCAGGCTGTCGCAATATGTGGGTGGGGTTGGCGGTACCCGGTCCCGGTCCCGACCCCAACCCCGGCCGTGCGGTTGCGGTTGCGGTTGCGGTGCAGCGTGAATGTTCGTTGCATGACAGGCGGGCGTGGTGGAAGT
>JANYDH010000047.1 GCA_025359865.1 Actinomycetes bacterium
CAGCCTGGCCGTTGGAGGCGCCCTGCTGTTCGCCGGCACCGCCTACGCAGTCTCGTCACTCTCGTCCGACCGCACAGAGGTGATCGAGCGAGACAACCCGTGCGGTCTCCAAGCCGACAACGGCGTGCTCGTCGCCGCAGCCGACGACGGTGGCCAGCAGATCGAGTATTGGACCTTCGACAGCGCAGACAGCCACGGCGACTGGGTATTCACCGACGCAGGAACCGGAGGGGGCGGCGGGTGCGGCCCACAGACCCGAGCAGAAGCCCATCCCATCGCACCCTGGGCCGAGTACCAACTCGAGGTCGATCCCGACCAGAGCATCTACACCGTCTACGGGTATGCCCCCGGTGCCGACAACGTTGAGGTCACCTTCAACGTCGGAACGATCAGTGTCCCCGTCGGATCCAACGGCTACTTCGTGACCCGTTCGCAGCTACCGACCACGGCCAATGACACCCTCGAACGCATTGACGCCTTCTCCGACGGCGAACTCATTGCGAGTCAGGAACCCCCGTTCGGGCTCTGACCCGACAGACGGGCGTGGGCTCCGGTCGCCATGTGACAACGCCCACGCCCGCAATGCGGCGTATCAGACTCGCAGATCGTTGGTCGTACGAGGTCACCACCGGCTCGTGGACCGGGCCGGACGACGCCGACCGACGCACCTCAATGGCGCCGACGCCCCCAGCCAGGCGGGGTGCCGACTAACAGGCATGTACTCGATTTGCCTCAGCGCTGAGGAGACTGGCGATGTAGTCGGCGGCGTCACGATCGGCACCCGGAACGCAATGGCCGTAGACGTTCAGGGTCGTCGACGCTCGGGCGTGGCCAAGCCGTTGCGCGACGGTCACCACCGCAACACCATGGGCGAGCATCTGAGTCGCCATGAAGTGCCGTAAGTCGTGCAACCTGAACTCGCCCACACCAGCCCGCCGCCGATGCCCGATGAAGGTCTTGGTCACCCGGTTCGGCAACCACGGTGCCCCACCCTCGGCGTCAGCGGTGTAGACGAACGCCTGGCCACTCACCGCACCGCTGCCACGCTCCATCGCTCGACGGTAATGATCGACAAGACGCAGCATGCTTTCGTCATCAACGGCGACCCGATACGTGCGATGAGTTTTCGTGGCACGCAGCACCGGCACGACCGGCCCGTCGACATACGCGCGACTGAACCCGATCGCTGAGTGAGCAAAGTCGATGTCCGCCCACCGCAGGCCGAGCATCTGACTGCGACGCGCACCGGTCGATGCCGCCAGCCACAAATACGTCGCAAAGTCCGGATCCGATGCCTCAACCGACGCGACAAGCCGTTGTAACTGGTCCGGCGTCGGCGGGCGGATCTCTGCCGGCGCGACCCTCGGCGGTGATGCGTTCGCTGCTGGGTTCAACCAGATCCATTCCCAACGCACCGCTTGGGTCAACGCCCGATGCAGCACCACATGGATTCGATGCACCGTGCCCGGAGCCAGCGGCGACCCGTCACGACCGCCGCCACGGAACAAATGCAGGTACATGGCGTCGATGTCGACCGTCGTCAACTTGTTGACCCGCAGATGGCCAAGCTGCGGCTTGAGGTGATGCTCCACCACACTGCGCGTCTGCACCACCGTCGTCGACGACCACGCCGACGATGCCTGACTCATCCACCGGTCGAGCAGGTCGGCCACCGTGCCTGAGCGCAAGCGGGCGTACCCGGCGTCTTCGACGAACTCCGCCAGCGTCGCCGTTGCAAAGCGGCGGGTGCCGTGCACCGTCTTCGTCGCCCACCGCTCGCTACCGGTCGAAGCGTTGACTCCCAAGTAAATCCGGAGTTCCCACGCGTGAGGCCCTCGTTGTCGCAATGATCCAGTCATCCCCGAAACTTACGAAAACCGGCAGATGCCCATGGGCAAACCATGGGCGAGCCATGGGCACGACCTCACGCACACCAGCAGCCGAAAACGCAGGAAACCCTGCCAACGGCAGGGTTTCCTATCGAGCGGATGACGAGATTCGAACTCGCGACCCTCACCTTGGCAACGTTACGGTCACCGTCCGTACAGTCCGTCTACTGCCCTGCAGTATCCCACAGTCCGCAAAACCGTCCGTCCAGTCCGTCTAGTCCGTCCTGTTCGTATACCGGTCTACCATCACACGCGCGCTATATCGGCTCAGCTCGCGTTGCGGACGACCGCGTGGCCGCTACGGACCATCTTGGCGATGGACCGGTTCTCACTCAACCGCGTACCGACCACGACTGCGAGTTCTTGCCCAACGGCGCCAGCGACGCGTTCCAAGGTCTCCAACGTCGGACGCGTGCCACCATTCTCCATCCGCGCGATCGCAGACTGAGTCGTGCCCATCCGCCGGGCCAACTCGACTTGGGTCAGGTCCGCCTCGATGCGGAGCCGGTACACCAACTCGCGGAACTCTGTAATCCGGGCTTCATCCTCAACACGTCACGCACCCGACCCGCGGCTGGTCGTGGCACCGATTTCCAACGCGTGCGTTCACTCATCTTGATCTCCTGTCAGTCCGTGCTCTGTCATCCATCGCTGCAACACCGTCTTTGCCCGTTCCACCTCGCGGCGCTCATTCGGTCGCGTCTTGGCGAACACTGTCAAGAGCACGATGACACGTCCGGGCGCAATCCAATAGGTGATCCGTGTTGGCCGACCCGCACAAAAGAAACGCAACCCGGCAACTTTCGGTCCAGTTGCTTCGTATGCAGTTCATCCAACAACGGACCCAGTTCGGCGAGCCGTACGACGCCCGCCACGATCAGGAACTCGTCGACCCCACCTTCGCCCGCGACATCCGCAGCGCCCGACGGACCGACACCACTGACTGCGCTGCCCGTCCGGCCCTGGCCCTCCCGGGCCGCGACGTACATGTCCTTGGGTGCATGCCGAGCAGCCGCGTACCTTGATATGTTGGCAGCGCCTTCGGCGACACGCACGATGCCGGACGTCACTGGCCAACGTCGAATGGTGAGCCGGCCGACGGGCCTCGGGATCTGAACACGTGTTCGTTTTGGGCAGAGGGAGACTGGGATGGCGATGTACGGTGCTGACTCGGACGCGCTGGACCGCCTTTCTGAGCAGGTGGCTGCTGCCGCACAGACCTTGGCGCATGGCTCGACCCTTCTCCGCCACCGGCTGTACAACTCAGCGTGGGTCGGGCAGGATGCAGTCAGTTTCCAACGGGAATGGGACACGCAACACCGGACGACGATTCGAGAAACGGTTGGCTTCCTCAACAACGCCGCGCAGCAGCTGAAAGACCAGGCGCGCGCGCAACGCGAGGCCAGCGCCGGCTTGAGCGGTGGCGCCACCAACTCGTTCTGCGCGAACCCGGTGACGGGCACCGAGAGTTCCGCTCGATCGACAGTGGCCGGAATCCTCAAAGATCTTGCGGAAGGACGGCCACCGAATGGCACTTTCGAGATTCGCCAGCTTTCCGACGGACGATACATTGTGATCCTTCCCGGCGTGCAGGACCTCACGAAAGGCATCGATGAAGGGGCCGACGCCGCGAAACGCGACGCTCTGCAGGGAGCCGCAATCGGAGGCAGCTTCGGAGCAGCGATAGGCGCGGTGAGCGGCTTCGTCGGCACCGCTGCGGGCGAATGGATGGCGCCCTCCGGCACGACCAGGGACATGTCCAATGCCATCCCCAATCACCTCCTCGGCACCGCAAATCCGTATTCCGCAGCCGTAAAGCAAGCGCTTCACGACGCGGGCGTCCCACCCGGCGCTGAGATCATGTTGGTCGGCCACAGCTACGGAGCAATGACGGCTGTCGATCTCGCGGCCGACAAGTCGTTCAACCAGACCTCCGGCGCTGCCGGTACGTACCACATCTCCCACGTCGTAGCGGTAGGTGCCGACACGGGTTGGCGTGCGAACCAGATTCCAAAAGGCACCGACGCACTGATCGCCAACAACCGGCTGGATACGGCAGTTTTGGCCGAGGAGGTGCGCCACAAAGACACGGTCGGGCACCCCGGCGTGATGAACGTCGACTTCGACGGCGACTCGTGGAAGGGCGCCGGCCATGACCCGTCGATCTACTCCAGCTACATCCGAGCTGAGAGTCCTGAACTCTCAGGCTGGATGTCGAGCCTCGGAGATTCGTTCTCGGGTAGCGGAACTTCCGTGCAGCCGAGGGTGTAAATCACGGTTGATGGAACTGGGCATTTCTCGCGGACCTGATCACATGGTTACCGAAATCAAATGGTCGCGGAGTGACAGGGGCGCATCTGCGTGATCCCGATCGATCCAATCGGAAGCGCTCCGCTCGAGAATGACGCCTGTGGATGAGTCACGCCCCATCTTCTCGAGGATGATCGAATGACTGTCGTCGTCAAGCGAAGCCTCGAGCAGATCGCCCAGTTGCAGGTCGAGACGAGGTTCGATCTGCATCGGCATGCATTGGAATACTCCATACCCGAGTGGGGTGACCAACATCCGGCGGCTGTTTGAGGCGAAGATCTGCCAGACCTTCATGTCGGTCTCGGTGGTGATGGAGATGCGGTAGCACTCGACGGCCGCACCAAAGGATTCGGTGATCTCAGCAACGTCACCCCTGAGCTCCACGCCATCTTGGCCCACATCGCACGCCTCGCGGACGAGCAGGCTCGCGAGTCCGCTGGCCAATAAGGCCGAGGCGTGTTCCGGGTCCAGCTCGAGTTGAGCGACGACGTCGATCGGCGAGTCGGGCACTAGCGAGATCACGAACTGCAGCTCCGCAAACGTCAAGGCGGTTCCGCTCACTTCGTCCTCCTAAAGGTCTGTTTGATGCGCAGTGAATCTGTCATGAAGTTTCCAAAGCCTTTCCACCCGTCGTATCGAGTACCGATGTCTTTGGTACCGAAGTTTTTCGCCGCGTAGTTGACCGTATTGGTCTGCGTATGGAAGACGCGCTCGCCGACTGCTGCCCCACCCTTGCCGACGATGTATCCGCCATCCCAGGCGTTCTTTGCCCATCCGACGGGCGGGAAGGCTGTGCCTGCAACCGTCCAGGTAACGCTGATTGCTTTCCGGGTAGCGTCACCGTAGTGGGCCTTGCCCAAGGCATCGCCCACACCGAACGCATCTCGGCCTACGCCGGCAACCGAGGCGAGCGTTCCTAAATGCTTGAGGTTCTTGAGTTCGTTGGCGGCCTTCGAGTAGTGGAATAGATGCTTCGAATCCGCCTCGATGTTCCCAAGTACCTTGGCGTGCTTGCCCATCCACAGAGCGAACTTGGCAGCTCCGAAGGTTCCCGTGATGTTTCCGAAGTCACGCTTCGCGAAATCGAAGGACCGCAGCGTCCACGCGCGCGGGCGGCCACCACCGTCACTCATGGAAGCTTCACGTTGTTGTCTTGCGTTGGTGCTCAACTTGCGCGCGGCGTCGCGGATGAAGTTGGCGGTGGTGTGCAACCTGGGCTGATGATCGCCTTCGAAGAGGTGCATAAACGCTGTCGCGACCGCCCCCAGCCAGGACACGCCGCTCAGAGTGCGGTGCAGTTTCGCCGAGTCCGCATCAAGTTGATCGGCGGCAGCGTTGAGAACCGCTGCAGCCTGATCCAATGCATCAGCGTTGGCTCCTACCATCGTCATTGTTCGCTCCTTTTTCGAGGGTGTCGCCCGCTAGTGCGAGGCGCGTTCTTGCTGATCGGCGTGGCGCGATGCCTTCGTCGAAGCATCGGCGAGATCATCGATGATCCGAATCAGCCCAGGATAATGGATCGTGTTCCAATCACGGACAAAAGCCTCGTGATCGGAACCGACCCACGGCAAGTCACGAACGACCGCGCTCAGCTTGTTCGTCGTCTCGCGGATCTCCCTCCGCCGACGCCCAAGATCAGCAACGAACCCTCGCAGCGCCGCAATGTCTGCTCCTACCATCCCCATGATCGCTCCTCCAAAAACTCGCACCGCACTTCGAACAAACCGACGGGCGACCCGCACTCACGGTGGGGCCACCCAGTCGGACCGGAATCAGGCGTTCGACGCCTGCTCTTGCTCGGTGGCATTCTGGATCGCACGCTGCGAAGCCTCCTCCAAACCTTGGATCACACGATTGAGCGCCGCGACGTGCTGACTCTGCCAATCGTTACTGAACCGCTCGCGGTCCGGACCGACCCACTGAGTATTCTGAAGCTGACCCGTCAACTGTTGCATCACCGAACGGATCTCCTCAGCCTTGGACTTCATCCCCTGCGCCAATTGGCGCACCCCGGGAATGTCCATTCCTGTGAATTGACCAGCCATAACTGTTCCTCCTTATGTGACTTTCCAGTATCGGAAACCGTTGAAATCGTAAACCGGCCGGCAGCATTTGAGAATGGGGACGACTCCCCCCACCCCACACCTACTCCGGCAACGACACCTGCACCCTCGCCACACGCCCCGAACGCACAAACAACCCGCGACCCGCACGCACCTTGGCAACCCGGCCCGAACCGACTTGCGCGTGTCGCACCGCACGACGCTGCCCCCACGGCGTACGTTCGTCAGCCGACCGCACAATCCACGAGTGAGGTGTTCGTCTTGAATGCAGGCACAGCGCGACGCGCGCGTTCGTGCAACGCCTCGGACCGAGCATGCCGGAGGGGATCACTCTTCGTCTCCCGCTTCTCGGCGTTGTCTTGCGATCACGGCTGCAGCAACTCCCGCGACCACGACCGCAGCTCCGGCACCGATCGCGAGCTTGGGTGCACCGGAACCGCCACCGACGCCGCCACGTTGCTCGACCGAGCTGAGTGTTGCCAACGGAACGCCCGCTGACGGCATTGCGTTTTGAACGCTCGCGGATGTCGAGAGGGTCGTCGCAGGCACGGTGGTCGCCGTGGCAGTCACCACTTCAACGCTCGAGGAGGTCGAGGGCAACGGGGTCGAGGAGGCAGGAATCGACTTCGACGGCGCAGCACTTGTCGGCGAGGTTGCGGTTGTCGTCGTCGTGGCCACGCTTAGCGGCGCAGCGGGTTCGCCAGAACCGCCGGTCGTGCGCGCCCGGACCAGTTCTGGGAGTGTGCCGTGCACGAACGGATAGAAGGTATCCCCAGGGCATGCCGTGCTGCTCATGTCGCGATGACCCTAGACCGTCTTCGCCGTCACAGCGGTGCCGGCAGGCCACCTGTTCGAGCCGCGCGAGACAAACTTCACGGTCGAGTCCGCTCCGGCCGCCACATCGTATTGGTCGGCCAACCACGCCAAGGTTCGCGTCAGCGATTCGATCGCGAGATCCGTCGGCATCACCTTGGTGAAGTCGCCGAGCAGGCAAACCAGTTGTGCGAAGCCTTGACTTCCGCCAGTTGCCTCGGCGGCCACGGGACCGTCGAGGCTGCCGGCTCGCCCGACGCTGACGACGTAGGGATGGCCCTTCAATCGGAGCAGAGCGTCGAGTTCTCGGCGAGCGCGATGCCACGCCAGCGAACCCTCGGCGACATCTCGCAACTCCTTGATCGCGACGACACCGCCGGTGGACTGGCGGGTTGCACGGAAGATGCGGCCAAGCCCGCCTTCTCCGACGAGGGCAACATCGACATACCCGCTGAACATCGAACCACGATCCTGACGAAACCTCCGACCAACTGCCGTGCCCGGGGTGACCGTATCGTACATCAGGCTGTGCGCGGCATCTGCAGACCTGGGTACATGTCGTCCGCGGCACTGGACGGGCAGACGTACGCCGCGTGTACTATGTCGGCGACCTGCGGAGGGCCAGTCTTGTTTGAGGGATATCGCGATGAGGAACTGGTCGGCGAAGGTGGCCTTGGTCGCCTCTACCGCGCCGTGCGCGTCTCCACCGGCGGTGTCGTAGCGATCAAGGAGCTGCCCGACATCGCCTCGGCGTCTCCGGCTTGGCATCGCGCGCGGCGTGAGTTGGAAGCATTGCTGCGGCTCAAGGGCCATCCATATGTCGTCAGCGTCGAAGAAATCATCGATGGTCCCAATGGTCCGTGCATCGTGATGGAATACGCGGCGGGCGGTTCGCTGATGGAGCGGTTGTCGGTTCGACCGATGTCTGCAGCCGAACTGGTGATGACCGGGCAGCACGTCACGCAGGCGCTCGTCGCTGCGCACGAGGTGGGCATCGTGCACCGCGACGTCAAACCGCACAACTTGCTCGTTGGCGCGTTCGGACAGGTGAAGGTCTGCGATTTCGGCATCTCCGCACTCGTGCGTGGTGCAGAAGGAAGAACTCAGACCCAGTCACTGACCCTTGCGTACGCAAGCCCCGAAGAGCTGGACGGCGAAGCCGTCATCGGGCCTCCAGCGGACGTGTACTCGTTCGCCGCCACGATGCTCCACCTGATCACCGGCCACCGGCCCACGTTTCGAGAGCGGATGTCCGGCGCAACCGGTGATATCTCCGTCCCTGGAGGGATCGAACCCGCACTGCGTCCGATCATCCACGCGATCAGGCTTTCGCTCGCCCACGATCCGGCCGATCGCCCGACAATGGACGACCTGAGGATGCTGTTCGACGAGGCCGCGATCGCACTCGGTCCGGCCCGGATCCACCGCCTCGCCGCGACTTCGAAGCAGAACGATCTGCCGACGGCGTCCGTCACCGAGGCACCACAACCTGCCCGACCGATCACGACCGATGACATGCCACCAGGAGCCCACTGCGTTGATTCGGATCACGACCCTACATTGGTTCGACCGCGCCAGGACGACGCCTCCTCGACCGTCGTCCGAGCGACCGTGGGTGTCGACACCGGCAATGTCGATGACCGAACATCGACAGTCGGCGCCACAGCGGATCCGGCCCCGCCCAGTGCACGCCGCAGAAATCTCAGACGACGCCTGCTCCTCGTCGGAGTCGCGACTCTTGCTGTGCTGGCTGCCGGCGTGCTGGTGTTCGCTCTCAACCGCGGCGACAAGAGGGCATTGCCCTGGGAGACATCCGCCAGTACCAAGGTGACGACCGCCGGTACAACTGCTGGCACGACTGTCGCCGGCGGCTCCACCGCGACCGGTACGAGCCTCACGGCCCTCGTCGATGCCTGCACGAAAGAGGGCAAGATCTACCCGATCGCGCTGCCCGATTCGTGGGTCAACTACAAGGGCATCCTGCAGAGCTTCCGCGCCAAATACGCGGGCGTGCAGACCCCCGTCGCCAGCCCTGACATCTCGTCCAAAGAAGAGTAGGACGCGGTCGTCAACCTCGCCGGCCGGGCCGACATGCCCGACAGCGTCGACGTCAGCCCCGCGATCGCCCAGTCGATGGTCGACGCCGGCCTGTTTGCGCCCTACACGCCGACGATTGCCGGTCAGGTGCCGGCGGGCCTGCAGGACCCCAAGCACAACTGGGTCGCGGCCTACTACGGCATCATGGCGATCTCGACCAACACGACGATCGTGAAGAACGCGCCGAAGACGTTCGCGGATCTCAAGAAGCCGGAATACAAGGGCCTCGTTGCGTTGATCGGCGATCCTCGCGAGGCCGGCGCAGCGTTCGCCGGGGTGATGGCCGCCTCGCTCGCCAACGGCGGCAGCGCGGACGACATCATGCCGGGAGTCAAGTTCTTTGCCGACCTCAAGAAGTCCGGGAACCTCGGCGCCACCGACGTCACCAAGGCAACGGTGCTGTCGGGCGAGACCCCGATTGCGATCGACTGGAGCTACAACGTACCTGGCTTGGCCGCGGATCTGAAGGCTGCCGGCCTCACGATCGAGACCAACTTCCCGACCGACGGGGTGTACGGCGGCTTCTACGCCCAGGGCGTCGTCAAGAATTCGCCGCACCAGGCCTGCTCGAAGCTGTGGCTCGAGCACATCCTGTCCGACGAAGGTGCCCTCGGCTACCTCGCCGGCGGTGCGATGCCCGCTCGGTACGCCGAACTCGTCAAGGCCGGCAAGGTCACCGCCGAGCTGAAGAAGAACCTGCCCCCGGACAACCTGATCGCCCAGATCAAGTTTCTCACACCTGCCCAGATCGCGAAGGCCAAAGACGTGCTCGCCGCGAACTGGGGTCCGATGGTTGCCGACGCCTGAGTCACTCTGTGACTACCGTCATATTTCCAGCCGTTGGGGGTCGCGCCGTTGGCGCGGCCCCCAGGGCGCTTCGTAGCTGGGCGTGGCTGGGGCTGCTCCCGTGCTTTGCGTTCCTCGCGCTGTTCCTGATCGTGCCGGCGATCAGCGTTTTTTCGAAGTCGTTCTACGACAATAAGGGCCACTTCGGTCTGGCCGCTCTCAAGAACGCGTTCCGCGGCCAGAACCTCGCGGTGTTCAAGTTCTCGGTCTGGCTGTCGGCGCTGTCGGCGGCGATCGGAGTCGTGGTCGGCACGCTGCTCGCCTATGCCGCCGCGACGGCTCGGCGGCCGAAGTGGCTGCGGTCGATGGTCACTTCGTTCAGTGGGGTGGCCGCGAACCTCGGTGGTATCCCATTGGCGTTCGCGTTCATCGCCCTGCTCGGCCGCCAGGGCCTGGCCACGAAAATTCTTTCGGCCATCGGCATCGATCTGTATGGCAACGGTTTCCAACTCGACACGACTCCCGGGGGTTCGTCCGCAAATATGCGGCGGACGCCACGTTGGTGTGGACACAACAGTTCGGCACCACCGGCACCAACGCTGGCTACGGGGTTTCCGTCGGTTCGGATGGCAGCGTCTACGTCACCGGTTCCACCACCGGCGAACCGGGAGGCGCGAACCCGGATTTCCAAGATGGGTTCGTCCGCAAATTCCTCTCCGATGCTCCACCGCCGACACTTGCCACGGCGACGCCACTCAGCACAGCGACCTCACCCGAGTCGCCATAGCGGTTTCGGCGGCGTCCCTGGTCGACAACATCGGGCCGAGACACGATTCTGCAGCGGAGCAGTTCGAACGGCGAACCATTGCGGCCCTTCAACACGCAGCAATGCTCGTTCTCGGCTTCGGGTTCACGGTTGGTGGAACTGCATGCTCTGCGCGCCGAGTTCGAGCGACCTCATGCTCCCATTGACCGCCAGGTCGAGATACGTCACGGCGTTGGCCATGTGTCCGGTCGCCTGAGCCTGGTCGAGCAGTCCGAAGACCACCGTTCCCGAGTACGGCACGCAAACATCCATCACCGTCCCCAACGCGCTGGTGGCGAAGTCCCCGACCTTGGTGCCGCCACCGACATCGAACGCAGACACGACATCGCCCTTGGCCTGGGCGACATCGATCCAGCCGTCATACTGCTGGGACGCATTGAGTACGAGTGTGCCCGACGAGTTCGCCGTGGCCGTGACGACTGAACCTCTGACGTTCGTACCGAGCTGTTTGAGAAAGTCATCCGCGCGGGCGGTGTAGACGTCCACGATCCGTTGCGGATCGTCGGCACCGATTGCGTTCTGGACCCGCTCAAGGAGTTGACCCTTGAGGTAGCCGGACGCGACATCGAGTGGCTGCTCGACACCAGTTACCGATGAACACCAGCGACCTGAGCCGCCATCCGCTGTCACAACTGCGGTTGCTCGCCTTCGCTACCGCGTTCGACGCTCGTGGGTCTACGGTCCAAGATCATGCTGATCTCACGTGACCAACTGATTGCGAGCAGACCTGCGGTTGAAGTGCGCGAAGTCGTGCGACTGCTCCGGCACACAGCATTCACGATTCGCGCGTTGGCCGTAGAGTTCGGCGTCAGCGACCACGACGCAGACGTGCTGATTGCGGACCTCGCCCGTGAAGGCCTTGTCGAGAGGCGCGACGAGGTCACTAATTTGAGGATGGCACCTGGAGAGACGTCCATGCCCTGGCCAGATGTCTGGTCGGTCACGCTCGCTGGTAGCGCTCTCGCGAAGGCACGAATCGGACAGCCGATGCAGCGCGCCAAAGCTGAGGCACTTCTCGCGGAGGTCCTGGAACGCGCCAGAATCGCAAACGAAAGCGAGGTATGGCTGGACCGAGTCACGAAGATCGTGCTGTACGGCAGTTTGGAGCAGACCGACAAGTCTCATGTTGGAGACGTCGATCTCGCGATCTGGCTGGAGCACCGATACGAATGGGATCAGTACCGAGCCAGGCAGCAGTCAATGATCGACGACGATGAGGCGTTTCCGAAAACCCTCGTCGACGAGCTGTTCTATGCCCGGCGCAAGCTCCTTCGGTTCGTACGCGGACAATCTCCACGAATCGATCTCGCCGATCACTCCGCCGACCAGCCCCTTCCCCCAACTGCCAGAGGCCGGATCGTCTTTCCATAAACGGCACGAGACAAGCCCATGGGGTTCCCTTGCGTTCGCAGTTCGCTCGACCTCACGCGGTGCTCATGACTTGCCAGAGCGTTGCCGATGCCTGCTCGTCCTGCCCGGGGACGGCATGGGCATACCTGTCCAACGTTGTCGAAACCCGCTTGTGGTCGAGCCGGCGCGAAACGACAACGATCGGTACGCCTGCGTTCAGCATCTCGGTCGCCATGAAGTGCCGGAGGTCGTGCAGTCGGAACGGTGGCAACCCAGCAGACCTGCGATAGCGGAGGAACGACTTGGTCACTCGATTCGGCTTCCACGCTGTGGCGCCATTGTCGTCACTGAAGATGAACGCTTCTCGCGACGCGCGGCTCGTGGCCGTCGCAGCTCGATCGGCGAGGAGATGGCAGGACTCATTGTCGAGATCGACGACGTGCCGGCGTTTCGTCTTGGTCGGTGCGAGAACTGGCCCGTCGGGTCCTTCGACCCAACCGGCACAGAATGAGATCCGTCGCGTGGCGAGGCTGATGTTGTGCCACCTCAAGCCGAGCAACTGCGCGCGTCGCGCGCCTGTGACCGCAGCAAGGATGAGGAACAACTCCAGGTGCGGATCGCGACGGCCCACGTAGTCGAGCAGCGCCTTGAGTTCGCCCGGAGTCGGTGGGCGCATCTCTTTCGTGGCAACGACGATCCGATGCGCCCGTGACGCAGGATTGTCCCAGACCCACCCCCAGCGCATCGCCTGTGAGAACGCCGAACTCAGCACAACGTGGATTCTGGCCACAGTTGCCGCCGCCAGCGGGTGCACGCCCTCGTCACCGCGGCGTAGGCGACCATACAAGGCGTCGATCAGCGCTGGTGTGACATCGCCGACCATTACCGAACCAATGTGGCGGTGGAGGTGGCAATCCAGCACGGAACGATTCTGTCGCACGGTCGACGGCGACCATCCGTCAGCGGCGGTCGCGAACCATGCCTCGAACAGCTCGCTCATCGTCGAGCGCGACCCGACCGCTCGAACGCACCGAACCCGAGCGACCATGTCAGCGAGCTCACGCTCGGCGTCGCTCCTGTTACCTCGAATGGTGATCGACCGGTCGATTCGGCGACCCGTCTCGGGGTCGACACCCACGTAGGCCCGCAACTCCAAAGATCCTGCACTTCTCTGACGAATTGATCCATTCATCGAACAAGCGTCGCAGCCGTGGGCAATTCCGTGGGCACGTGGGCAGCAGACGCGAATCAGCGCCCCCGGTTGAGGGCGCTGACCTACGTGTTCTGCGAGCGGATGACGAGATTCGAACTCGCGACCCTCACCTTGGCAAGGTGATGCTCTACCAGCTGAGCCACATCCGCATGTTGCGTGCGATTCTAGCGGTCAGTCGGCCACAGCGGACAACACAGTTCGCAGCGGTTTCGGCATCCGCCTCGAATGGCGCACCACCCCGACGAGACCACCGAGCACTACGGCGGCGCCAACCATCTGCACTGGCGTGAGCCGTTCGCTGTACAAGAGCCACGCCCACATTGTCGACAGCACTGGTTGGATCAGGGTGAGTTGCGAAGCCAGAGTGATATCGAGGTGACGTTGGGCCCACGTCATCGAACCGTGCCCAAGCACACCGGGACCGATCACCATGACCAACACGAAAATGTAACTGCGGATATTCAGCGACCCGAGGTCGTGGCTGAACATCAGCGCCCATGGGGTGACGGTGATCGCCGCCACCAGGAAGACTCCAGCCAGAAACGAAGGGGCGTGCAGGCCTTCGTTACGGATCCGCTTGACTCTGATGAAGTAGACAGTCCATACCGCTAGATTCGTCAGAGCAAAGAGATCTCCTCGCAACGAGGCACCCGATGTGGCACCAGCGCCGAGCACCACAACGGCCATTCCTGCAAAGGCAATGCACGCGTGGACTATCTGCCTCGGGCTGGAACGGTCACCGAACAGACGAGGTGCAACCAGCATGATGACCGCCGGCTGTAGCGCTCCGATCAGCGTCGCGTTGGCAATCGAGGTGGCCTGATACGACGCGAAGCTACTGATGAGCGCTAGCGCGAACAGCACTCCTGGCACCAGGCACCGCCGAAGTAGCGGCCACGACAGACGCCCTCGGGTGAGGTAGGCGACACCGATCATGAATGGCTGCGCCATCCACATTCGCCAAAACACCACCGTGGGGGTGGATGCACCAACCGCTCGTACGAGGATCGGGCCGAAGGACCACGCAAACACCGCCATCGCGCCGGCTGCAACTGGCAGCCGATGATGCGGGTCGGTTTCGGTCACGATCGTTGATCGCCGGGACGCAGATCGACTCTGAGCACTAGGACACCGTCTTCTATGGTTCCGGCAGCATCGCCAATGATGGCAAAGTCCATGAAGTCTTGATTGGCCTGAGCGATGAAGGCCTGACGCTCATCGCCCGACACCGGCGGCAATGGGCGCTTGCGGACCGCGGCTGCGCGCTCGCGGTAGCGGGACAACATTGCGTCGATATCGAACGAACCGGCCATGCGACTACCGTACCGGGCGAACTCGTTCGCAACAGGGACGTACGCAAGGAAGCGGTGCCCCTACTCCTGCTTGCGAATGCGCTGGAGCAGCGGGTCGATGATGGACGAGTTGGCACTGGCGGCGGGAACGACGTGGTCGTCGATCTCAGGCTCGATCTCAGGCTCGATCTCACGCTCGGCATCGGCCGCCAGTTCGGGATCCGAATCGGGATTGGGCTCGGCCGTCGGTTCGGGATCCGGGTCAGGATCGGCAACGGGATCAGCCGACGGATCGGAATCGTCGCGGACATTCGCGGACAGGATCGCAGCGGTCGAATCAGCAAGATCGTCGTCGTCGATTGGACCCGCTGCTGGAGCCACAGTTGGCAACAACTCATCCAACTCCACGGCAGCGTCGGGCCGCATCGCCAGCAACGCGTCGATCTCACGCAGGTCGTCGAACCCGACCAGCTGGCCCGAGTCGAGTCGGGACAAGTCGACGGGCACCGGCGGATCACTACCGGGTTTCAGTGGTTGCGCCCCCTCCGGTCGGACCAAGTTGACCAGTCTGTCTCGTTCCGCATCACCTGATCGGCTCCACCGACGCGCGCCCATCACTTCCAACGGGGCCAGGGACGGATGCTCGCTCTTGGTGGAACGCCACCACCAGATCGTGGCGACGAACAGTACGACACCGAGCAAGAACAGCCCGCCGGCTGCGAAGAAGACGCGACGCGTAGCCTCGGAGTCGCTCAACGAGCCGGCTACTAGGCCGACACGAGAGGTGAGCGGCCCGGAAGACATTGAGACATAGTCTCGCGCAACTCACCGACTGCACAGCATTCGCCCCACAGATCGGGCATGCTGGCGTGATGGACGTCCTCTGGCTCCTACTCGCGATCGCCCTGTGCGCGTTCGTCGCATGGCTTGGGTTTCTCATCGAACCACACTGGGTCTCGCGAGATGGCAAGCGGTTCCTGTGTAACGGACAGAAGTTGTCGGTTCGCGGTGAACCTATCGGCCGGTGGCATGAGACCAGAGTGATCGTCGGTACCAGGGGCCAGCTACAAATCGATCAAAAGCGATTCATGCGCCGTACAAGCAGTTCCTGGACACTTGAGGGCGAGGCACCGGCACGGCTGCGCCGCAAGCGCGTCTTTCTCCTCCGCGGTCATGACGACAAGGGCTTGGCCATCATGCTTGCGTTGAGAATGCCCGCATCGAGCCGTGCCGTCAACACCCTCGAGCAGCTACTTCCCGGGACCCCGCGTCGTGCTCGGTCGCTGTCCGACGGCGGATCACATGACGAAACATTCGGCACGTCGGCTGCTGACGCTGCAACCTGACCCGACGAGCCTGACAGAGCTGATCAACTCGAACCGAGCGGGAGTCGTTCGAGAAACTTCTGGATCGGCGAACCCACCTGGTCGAGGTCAAGCAAGAAGGCATCATGACCATGCGGAGAATCGACTTCCACATAGTCGCATTCGGTTCCGCCCTCGATCAGCAGGTCTCGAATCTGATGCTGCTGGTACGTGGGGTACAGCATGTCGCTCCAGATTCCCATGGTGAGCGTGGGCACGGCGATCCGCCGCATCGCCGGCCGCAACCCGCCGCGACCGCGACCGACGTCGTGGAGATCCATTGCCTTGCCGATGATCAGGTAGCTGTTGGTGTCAAACCGTCGAATCAACCTGTCTCCGTGGTGGTCGAGATACGCCTCGACCTCGAATCGTTGCGAGAGATCGAGGTGCTCATCGAAGATCGCACCATCGGCGAATGCTCGGCCGAACCGTTCGGTGAACACGTTGTCGCTTCGGAACGTGACCTGAGCGACCATTCGGGCAATTGCCAACCCCTCGCCGGGCCCGTCGCCGGGTTCTGCATCGTAGTAGTCGCCACCGCGCCAACGCGGATCGAGCCGGATCGCCCGCCGACCGATCGCCCCCCATGCAATCTGCTGTGCCGTGGCCTGTGTACATGTGGCGATGGGCACGATCGAGCGAATGAGATCGGGGTACATGATCGCCCACTCCAACACCTGCATCCCGCCCATCGAGCCTCCGATGACCGACTGCCAGGCGGCGATGCCAAGGTGAGCGGTGAGCCGCGCCTGGGCACGTACCATGTCACGAATCGTGATGACTGGGAAACGGCTGCCATATGGCTGACCATCGTCAGGGTGCGGTGACGCGGGACCCGTGGAGCCCTGACACCCCCCAAGCACGTTGGCGCACACCACGTACCAACGGTCGGTATCGATGAAGCCACCCGAACCGATGACACCATCCCACCACCCTGGTGAAGTTTGGGCATGGCCAGGTGTCCCAGACACGTGGCTGTCGCCCGTCCAGGCGTGACAGATGAGAATCGCGTTTGAGGCGTCTGGAGCGAGTCGACCCCACGTTTCGTACGCAACGGTGACCCGGTCGAGCGTGGTACCGCGGTCGAGCGCAAACGGCCGCTCGACCGGGAAGGTGACGAACTGACGACCGCCGACAGGGTCGCCCTGTTGCCAGGCCCCAGTCACGGGCAGAGGTAACGCCATCGCTTGTCTCCTTCCGCTTGCACCATGTCGACGCTGATCTTGCTGTGCTCTGGCTGACAGTGCGAGGAACGCCTTTGTTGTCGATCACTCGACCACATCCCAGCGTCGCGTACCACCGACGTTGGTTGGCACCTTGGGGCGTTCGCCCAGGTTGCCGGGCCCGGAGGCCGCTCGCAATGCAGTGTGGATACTAACAGTGCGTGCCGATTTACCGGTACCTGATTTCCTCGGCGCGGTGCTCGGGCAGACCAACGATGTCGGTGAATTCGTCGAAGCCAACCAAACGGTCGAGGTGCGAACGCAGAGAACCCTCGCCGATCAACTGCTGCAATGCCACCTGGATCGCTTGCACTGCGCTGAACAGCAGCGACAGCGGCGACACCACGAGGAAGAAACCCAGTTCAGCCAGTTCGGCGACAGTGAGTAGCGGTGTGCGACCGGCTTCGACCATGTTGGCCACGAGCGTTACATCGGGCAGCGCGGCGGCAATCGCCGCGAGTTCATCGACAGATTGTGGCGCCTCGACGAACACCGCATCAGCACCCAAATCACGGGCCATCTTGGCGCGTTCGATCGCTTCGTCCAACCCAAGCGCTGCTCGAGCATCAGTTCGCGCGGTGACATGCAGTCGGTCGTTGCGGTCACAGGCAGCGCGTAGCTTCGCCAACCAATCTTCGCGTTCGACCACCTGTTTGCCTTCCATGTGGCCACACCGTTTCGGCCACACCTGGTCTTCCAAGAAAATTCCGGCCGCGCCTGCCTGCTGCCACAATTCGACGGTCCGGATCGTGTTCAACGCATTGCCGTACCCGGTATCCGCGTCGACCACTACCTCGACATCTGGCACCGCGACACATACTCGCCGTGCCACCTCGGCCATGTCAGTCTGTGTCAGATGGCCGACGTCGGGCAGACCAAGCAGCGTACCGCTGACCGCAAAGCCAGAGAGAAATATGGTGGTACAGCCCGCGTCGCGAGCCAGCTTGGCCGAGAGCGCATCCCAGACACCGGGCATCAGCACACGCTCACCCGCGGCAAGGCGCGCACGAAGCCCGTCTGCACCCATCAGCACTGCCAGCTCGTGAATCTGATCATGATGAATCCCCCCATCGCTGTTGCGACCTGCGATTTGACAGAGGCAACCGGCACTGTGACAAAGGGCCAGACCCCACGGTGACGGTACCCCACGGCGAGGACTCCACCAGCACCGGGTCTGCCTCGTCGGGCTCCCAGGTCCACCATGCCCAGAACACCCCGCAGGGAGTGCGCCGTGTCGACCCGAACGGCGTCGCAGTCGCGCTGAGGAATGAGCGGCGGCGCACCAGTGTGCCCAGTAGCTTTGCCCCACCTGGCTTTTCCGCATCACCCACGTCGCAACATCAGCTGCCACAGCCGCTCTTGACAGTCACCGAATGAGGGACGCAACATGGCTCCACAGACGTTCGACGCCGCCGTCGAGGCGGCCCGAGAGGCGCTCGGTTCGATGGCGAAGGGCGACTCGGGACCGAGCACGGCAATGTGGTCACAGCACGACGACGTCGTCTTGGCCAACCCTCTCGGTCCACCGATCGTCGGGTTCGCGCTCGTCGCGGCCGAAACAGCACGGGTCGACTCGATGTTCGTCGGCGGTGAGTCCGCCGAGTTCGACGAGCTCACTCGGTGGGCAAGCGACGATCTGGGCTACGTCGTGGCCATCGAACATGTGCGAGTCCAGCGCGTCGGCAGCGACGATCTCGTGCGCATGGACCTCCGGGTTACGACGGACTTCCGTCGCGAGGACGACGGGTGGCGCCTCTGCCTCCGCCACGCTGATCGCCTCACGGCCCCGGTGCGAGCGATCCCGCCTGCCTGACTGATCCGACCGGTCCACTGGCAGACGGGCAGACGGGTAGACGGGCAGACAGGCACCTCGGCGCGCATGCTGCACGTAGCCGAATAGCGAGGCGCGTGGGAGACTGAATCTTTTGGTCGGCGTCGCCTCGGCTGAACTCGCTGGAATGACCCGGCTACCATGCCATCACATGCGACTGGGCAAGCGGCACGTCGAAGCACTACTTGCCGGTTACGACACCGATCCGGTGGAAGCCCTCACACAAGCGCTGCGGCACGTACTGCAGGCACCCGACGCCGAGTGGGCGCAACTCGTCGTACTCTGCGGCTTCCTCCCGGGTCGCACCGCTGCACTCGCCGCGCACGATGTGCGGGCGCTCGATGAACTCGCTGCCGAGTTGAACGAGATGCGCGCGATCGGCTCGTAGGCTCCTCGTTGAGTGGACCGTCGAACGTTTCTGAAGCGCCTTGGGATCGGCAGCGCCGGCGTGGTCGGTGTGTCCGCACCGATCGGCACCTATGCCGCCGGACATCATTTCGGTGAAAGCCAGGCAGCCGGCAACTTCTCGGCATCGGTCGTTGCCGGCGAACGGCATGGTCGAGCGAACCTGTGGTGGAGCGTGGAAGCTGGCCAGAAAGTGTTGGCGCTCACCTTCGACGATGGCCCGACGGCGCAGTTCACCGCAAAGGTGCTGGACGTGCTCGACACGTATCACGTTCCTGCATCGTTCTTCTTGATCGGCGAGATGGTCAACCGTCGACCTGACGACGTACGACGCAGCATCGAAGCGGGCCATGAGGTGGCGAACCACACCTTCGACCATCTCAGCGCTTCAATTCAGACACCCGATGAGATCCGCCGGACGATGGAACGTGGCGCCGACGCGGTCGCTGATGTGCTCGGCCACCGACCACGTTGGTTCCGGCCGGTGAAGGGCCACATCACCGGCGCCGTGCTCAACAGCGCCGCGGAGTTGCACCATGACATCGCCGTCTGGGCGTACGGCCGCGGGCCGGTCGCGGGTTCGCCTGGCGTACTGGCCGACAACGACGTTGCCGGCGTGCGCAACTACATGATCGACAACGTGTTCGATGGCGCAATTGTGATCCTCCATGACGGCATCGGCCGGTCAGCGTGGGAGTGGAGCGGACCCGACGAGCAACTCGTCACGCAGCGCACCGCTGAGGTCGAGGCGCTACCGGCAGTCATCGAACGGTACCTCGCCGACGGGTACGAATTCGTGACGATCACCAAGCTGATCGACGGGTATGGACCGGCCACTTCCTAGCTGTCGCGCCTGATCGCCGGCGTCAGAATGTGCCGGCGCTGAGCCCTTGGTCGATGCTGAGCGCCGCGCCCGTGATCGCCCGAGCGCCGGGTTGCCCGAGGAACCACAGCAATTCGGCGACCTCGGATGCTTCGATGAAACGCGCCGTATCACCCTGAGGAAAATTGGCCAGGATTCGGGTGAGGTAACCGGCCGGGTCGCCCGCGCCGTGCTCTTCGGCTTGCGACCGCAGCATCGGTGTCATCACGTCGCCAGGACACACGGCATTGACCCGAACGCCGTCGGACGCAAGATCGAGAGCTAGCGTCTTTGCAAGCAGGACCACCGCACCCTTCGATGCACAATACAGCGCTGCTCCTCGGTTGGCCTGAAGACCGGCATCCGACGACATCAGCAGCAGGGTGCCTTTGGTCGACCGAAGGGCCGGAATGCAGGCTCGAGCGGTGAACAGCACGCCCTTCACGTTGACATCCATCACCCGCTGATACTCGGCCTCAGTGACCATCTCGATTGGTCCCTCGCTCCACACACCTGCGGCTGCGATGACGGCATCGAGACGGCCGGCCCAAGCACAGGCAAGAACGATCGACTCGGTCAAAGCGGCAACATCGGTGACGTCGGCTGGGAAGGCGGCCGCATCGTCGAGCGATTCGGCAACCGCGCGTGCCGCCATGCCATCGCGATCGATGATGGCGACCTTCCAGCCGCCGTGTGCATAACGCTCGGCACTGGCGCGACCGATGCCGCTCGCACCACCGGTGATCAACACTGCAGGCTGGGGGTCTACCAGGCTCTGCTCAGCCACGAGCCTTGTCCTCGATCACGGCGTTGCCGCCATCGACCACCATCAACGTGCCGGTGATGTATGAAGCAGACCGTGACGCCAAGAACTCGACAGCAGCGGCCACCTCATCAGCCGTGCCGCTGCGCCCCACGGGCGACGCAGCACCGGCTCTGCGCTCAGCAGGTGTGGCCGAGGCGGTGTCGATCCATCCGGGTGCCACCGCGTTGACCGTGATCCCGAAGCGCGCGACCTCGAGCGAGAGCGCCCGCGTCATGCCGACCATGCCGGCCTTCGCAGCCGCGTAGGCGCTGGCACGTTCAAAGGCCGACACCGGGCCTGTGGTCGAAGCGATGTTGATGATCCGTCCGTACCGCCGCCGGCGCATCGCCGGAACGACCGCACGGCATACGAGGAACGCCGTCGACAGGTTGCGCTGCATGGTGTCGTCCCATTCAGCAAGGGTCAGTCGATCAAGTAGTCGTGCAGCATCGGCGCCAGCACCCTGTGAGGCCATGCCTGCATTGTTGACAAGCACATCGACACGACCCCCTCCGGACACGACAGTGGCGACCATCTCAGCCACAGCCGTCTCATCGCGTAGATCGGCACTATGACCGACAGCGCGGCAGCCGACGGCGCGCAGTTCCGTGGCGCGGTCATGAATGCGATCTGATGTCGCGACGAGTTCGACGGCCAACCCGCCGAGGCCGAGCCGTCGAGCGATGGCGAACCCGATGCCGTCACGGCTCCCGGCGCCCGTGACGATGGCGGTCGCGACCGGTCGTGGTGTGGGTCGCCGCGCAGGAGCCATGGGCCGAGACAGTAGCGTTCCATCCACCGGCCCGATGGAGTCACCGGCCCGATGGAGTCACCGGCCCGATGGAGTCACCGACGATGACAGACACAATCGAGCAGCACATCGAGAACCTCGACTGCGAGGGCTACACGATCATCGTCGATGCGTTCGACACCGCCACGGCACAATCTCTACGCGACGACATCGTGCGACTCGAGCATGAGTTGCAGATCAAGCCGGGTACCAACGGCTTCGAGGGCCATCACCGATTTCACCGAGGCGAACGGGGCGACGCGGATCATCCCTAAAACACATCTCGCCGACCACTCCCCCGTATACGGCCAGCACTACGACAGCATGTGCGCAGAGATGCGCAGGGGAAGCATCCTCGTCTGGCACGGTTCGTTGTGGCATGGCGGCGGCCAGAACTCCAAGAACTGTGCGGCTTTGGTATCTACCGGGGACTGATCGGCCACATCAACAAACACACCCCGGCTGAACTGCTGCTCGACACTTCGAGCGATCCGACAATGTTGTGGGAACGAATGTGACCTGAGACGCAGATACCCACAGGCGGTGCAGGTGTCGTGCCGCACGGGTACCGTCACCGGGCGATGTACCGGTTCCTCGTTCGACCGAAGTGGATTGCGTTCCACCTGCTTGTGATCATGCTGGTCGTGCTGATGGTCAACCTTTCGTTTTGGCAGTTTCGCCGCCTCGACGAGCGTCAGCACTTCAACGACCAGGTCGGCACACGCACCACACAGCCAGTTGTGCCGTTTTCCGAGGTTGTGCCTGCTGCTGCTACCCAACCCGACGCTGTCGAGTGGCGCACTGTCACAGCAAGCGGTACCTACCTCGCCGACGCGCAGGTCATCGTGATCAACAGGTCGCAGGCAGGCGCTGCCGGCTATGCCGTGATCACCCCGTTGCAGATGGGCGATGGTCGTCTGCTGCTCGTCAACCGCGGGTTCATGGTCGAGACCCAGTCGGTGCCCGCACCGCCTTCTGGCACGGTCGACGTGACCGGACGTATCCGTAGATCAGAGCGGCGAGTGTTCGGCCAGACGAGCGACCCATCGGGTGGCGTGCTGACAGAGTTGCAGCGAATCGACATCGACCGGCTTGCCCAACAGATGCCCTCACCCACCGCCCAGGTGTACCTCGACCTGCTGTCATCTACACCGAGCCAGGGCAACGCCCCCGCTCCTGTACCCAAGCCCGATCTTTCCGACGGCCCTCACCTGTCTTACGCGGTCCAGTGGTTGATTTTCAGCATGCTCGCAATCGTTGGATGGATGCTTGCAGTACGTCGGTCTGCTCAGCAGTACCAACGACACCGCCGCGCTCCATCGACTACCTAGCGCGGCACCGCTTCGAGGGTGGCCATCCGCCGGAACTGCTCGATCACGTCCGGCGTCACATGATTCGGGTCGAGCGTGCGGTAGACGGTCTCCACGTTGACCGCAATCCGACCGAAATCGCCCAATCCGGAAAAGTCATGATGGGCGCCGACCTCACGCGCCAGTTCACGCGCAGTATCCCACGCCTCGAGCCCAGCATCATGGCGAGTAGTCGCCTCGCGATCGATGAATGACAGATAGTCACGAACGACTTCAATACCGGCCTTGTCGGTGACCGGGCCATGGCCGGGAACGACCGTATCGATGTCAAGACCGAGCATCAAGTCGCACGCTGCCACCCAGTTGGACAACGGCCCTGCCCATACGATGGGTGTGCCGCCGATGAACAAGATGTCGCCCGTGAACACGGTCTTTGCATCGGGAACATATGCGATGGTGTCACCGCGCGTGTGTGCGGGGCCGACCTCGATCAGTTCGATGTGGCGGCCGCCGACGTCGACGTCAAGACGATGATCAAACGTGCGTGTCGGCAAAACCATCTCGATGCCGTCGAACTCGAAGTCACCGAAGAACGACCGGAACAGTTCACCTACCTCACCGGGTGCTCGATTGAGAGCGGCCATCATCGCCGGAGGAACCTCGCTCATCTCGTGCGCGGTGGCATTCGAGGCGATGATCTCGGCACCGATCACCAGCTGGTTACCGTAGCAATGGTCGCCATTCGCATGCGTGTTCACCAGGGTGACAATCGGCGCTTTGGCGGTGACTACGGCCATCGAATCGAGCATCTGTGCGGTGAGGCGCAGATCGAACAACGTGTCGACGAGTAAGGACGCTCCATCGCCGACTACCAGACCGGCATTGCTCCAGCCCCAACTCCCATCGGGCTGCAGATAGCCGAAACACCCCGTACCCAGTTCGTGCAGACCATGCTCGTAACCGGGTCCAGGTACACGTGCGCTTTGTGTCATGCCCCAATCTCTATCACGGCGCATTCGGCGTGTTCGGCTTGGCAGCTCTCATGCCGATGCGTTGCCTGCGCCGAGGTCGGCAAGAACCAGCAACTCCGAGTCGAAGTCGGTGATGCTGCAGGCCAGGTCGAGATGAACGCCACCAGGTTGCGCCAAGCCGCGCTGTAAGCCGATCCGACGCATTCCATCGGGGGTGCCGAGCACGATCCAACGCCCGTCGTCTTCACATTCGAGTTGCACCAGCGACAACGCGGCGCTCCAGAATGACGCCAGTACCCGAGTGTCGCCGTCGATTGTTACGAGATCAAAATACGTTGCGGCCATTCGTTCATCTTGCCCGATCACCATCCCGACGGCTGCGTCCACAACCGAGTTGTCCAGTCAGCTCAGGCACAATCGGTCATTGCCCGCAATCACCTCGCCGCGCGATGATGTCGGCAGCGATCCGCTCGGCGATCATCACCGTCGGTAGGTGCGTATTGGCTCGCGGCAAGTCGGGCATCACCGATGCATCGCACACGATCAGCCCGTCGTAGCCGATCACCCGGCACGACGCGTCGACGACGATGCCCATCGCGCACGTGCCAGCCGCATGGACATAGTCCCCCAGTGACGCGCGCACCGCGTCGAGCGACCGGTCCGCAGACATCGCGGTGCCGACGGCCAACATTGCGGGGTGCTCGAGCGTTGCCAGAGCCGAGTCGATCACGTCGCACATCGGGCCGACATCGCGTTCATCGGTGAGCATTTCGAATTCGACGACCGGATCGACCATCGGATCGCTCGAAGCGAGTTGGACCCTGCCGCGCGAATGCACCTTCATCACGGCACCCATCAACAGACCGAGTCCGGGAAACGCTGGGTCGACATGGTCCATCGGCAAGAGCTGCAAGTCGTTGTGGCCGACCGACGACGACAACACCGCGGCAGTAGCAACCGGCAACCCATCTTCGCTGCCCGGCTGATGGAGCGCCACGCCAATCGGGAACGATGGATGGTCGTGGAGGTTCTCGCCCACCCCGGCGACGTCGAGCATGGAGCGCAGCAGGATCGCAGGCGAGTAAATCGCGCCCGCCGACACGATCACGAGTTCGGCCTCGATCTCGTCACCATCGGCCAGTCGCACGCCGCGCGCACTGCGCCCCTCCACCAACACTCGGTCGACCACTGCATCGCCGCGGATCGTCAGATTCGCGCGGCCGCGAGCAGGTTCCAGGTACGCGTCGGCTGTCGAAACACGCCGCCCCTTGATGTCGCGAGTGAGCGGCACGCCGATGTGCGCTGATGCGACCACCTCGCCGAGGGCCACGTTGAGCCGTCCCCACTCCGCCCGCGGTGCTCGATTCAGCGTCAACGCCGTTCGCCGGAACCAGGGCGCCACAGCGGCCCAGCCCCATCCCGTCAACTCGTACTTGCGCTCCCAATCGTCGTAGTCGTCGGGCTCACCCGGAAGCGCCAACATTGCGTTGATGGCCGACGACCCTCCGATACCTCGTCCGCGCACATAGGTACGCGGCAACTGTCCCGGTGCCCGACGCGCCTGTAGACCCGGCCAGACCCTGCCCGGCTCGCCGAGAGCTCGTACGAATGAGGGGCCACTGATCGAGTCTGGCTCATCAGCCGAGCGATGATCCGGCCCGGCCTCGAGCAACAGCACCGAACAGTCGGCCCGCTCGCTCAACCTGCCGGCGAGCACGCAGCCGGCTGATCCGCCACCGACGACCACAATGTCGTAGCGGGCCGCCATTACACGTGAGTTGCGTCGCCCGAACGGGTGGACGCGGGTAGACCGGCCAGGTGTGCCGTGTCGCCATAGCGGTGCAGCGTCCACATGTTCGGCTTCACTAATGACAGTTCAGTGACCGACGTATTCAAGGTGTTGATGTGGAACACGCCGGTGGGTGCGGTCTTCAGCGCTTGGCGGAGCACCGTGTCGATCACACCACCGTGGCAGGCGATCACGACCGTGGCAGCCGGATTCAGGTCGACCGTGCGGCGGACTGCGGTACCCACGCGGTAATGGAAGTCGGCGATGGTCTCGCCGCCAGGAAACGTGACCCCGAACGGGTCGTCCTCCCAGCTGGAAGTGCCGTACCGTTCGACGAAGGCAGCCATCGTCATACCGTCGCAATCGGGGCCCGGATCGTGCTCGCCGAACCCGTCGTCGACCCCGGTCGGCACACCGGGAAACGCCTCGGCGATGACCTCAGCGGTCTCACGGGCCCGCGGGAACTGGCTGGAGATGATCAGATCCGGCTCGAACTCGGGCGATTTCATCCATCGATCGCGCAACCGCATCGTTTGTTGCCGACCCAGCGCAGACAGTCCCGAACACGTTCGCGGCCCGCCGATCACCCTCGCCACCGTCGTGTTGGATTCACCATGGCGAACGTAGATCAGTCGGGTCACGAGCACTACAGGCTAGCCGATCACGGCCCCGCAATCGATTCGGTTTGCGGCACGCTCGATGCCGTCTGCGCTCAGGCGAGCTTCTCGACGAAGTTCTCGAGTTGGCGCAAGTTGCGGCACTCGAGCACCCCATCGGTATGCGTTCCGTACTCGCCAACGATCGAATCGCCGGTGTTCCAGTAGCTCTTCGGCTCAGGGTTGAGCCAATAGACGTGCCGTGCCTTCTGGCGGATCTCTTTGACCACCCATGCCTGGCTGGCGTGATAGTTGTTGCGCGCATCGCCGAGCAACAGCACTGTGGTCTTCGAACCGATGTCCTTGCCGTATCGCTCCCAGAACACCTCGAACGCATGGCCGTAGTCGCTGTGCCCATCAACCCACACCACGTCGGCTTCGGTGTTCACGCGATGAATGGCCTCTTGGATGTCCTCGACGCCCTTGAAGTAGTCCGTCACCTCATCGATTCCGTCGATGAACACGAACGAGCGAACCTTCGAGAACTGACCCTGGATTGCATACACGAGCATGAGGGTGAATCGCGCGAACGCGGCCACCGAGCCCGAGATGTCGGCGACGACCATCAGTTCGGGCTTGGCTGGGCGTGGATACTTGAACTTCGGCTCGGCGGGCACGCCTCCGTAGCTCAGCGAGTGACGGACCGTGCTGCGGAAGTCGAGCGGACCCTTGCGACCGTGGCGGCGTTTGCGTGCCAACCGGGCCGCGAGTTTGCGGGTGAGCGGTCCGAGTGCCTTCTTCAGGTTCTGCATCTCGTCGCGTGATGCATGCATGAACTCGACATCTTCGGGCAATGGTTTCCGCAATGTCTTGGCCATCGCCTCGGCGCCGCGATCGGCTACCAGCCGCCGACGGATCTCGGCCTCGATCTCTTTCTTGAACTGCTCGATGCGGTCTGTGTACTCATCTCGCTCGAGACGATCTTCCAACGCAGTAAGTTCGCTACCGACCTCGTCCTTGCTCGCCTCCATCAACTTCTCGAGCATTCCATCAAGATCGAGGTTGCGGAGCGTGCGATAGAGGTAATAGGTGCCGCCGACGGGCCGGCCCGGCTCCATACCGGCGAAACGCTGAACGGCCTGCTTGGCGAGTGCGCGCATCATCGCCTGGTCGCCGTTCATCAGCGCCTGCATGAGCATCTGCGCCATTTCTTCTGGCGTCATGCCCTCCACGCCACCGCCAGCGCCTTCTTTGCCGTCTCCCTGGCGCATCTGCTCTTGCATCTCGCGCCACATCTCGTCGAAATCGGTGTCGTCTCCGTCTTTCAACTTGTACTCGGGACCGCGCAAGCTGAAGTAGACCTCGAACACCGTCTCGAACGAACGCCAGTGGCTGTTGTTCTTCACGAGCGTGGCCGCGAGCGCGTACTTGAACGCCTCACGATCCTCGATGGGGATGTGCTGCACCGCCTCCATCGCGTCGAGATTTTCTGTCAACGACACCGGGAGCCCCGCATTGCGAAGCTCGACTACGAAACCAGCGAGCAGATCCAACATGGTGTGGTGCCGACTACTTGTCGACGCTCAGTTCCTTGGCGGCTTTGGCGATATCGGTCTGATACTTGAGCAGCACATGGAGGGTCTCTTTGGCCTGCTGTGCCTCGATGTAGTCGATGCCAAGCAACACCAGGGTGCGAGCCCAATCGATGGTCTCGCTGACCGATGGCGCCTTCTTCAGGTCGAGTTGGCGAATACTTCGCACGATGCGCGCGATCTGGTCGGCCAAGTTGGCGGACACGCCGGGCACCTTGGTGAGCACGATCTCCTTCTCACGTTCGAGATCGGGATAATCGACATGCAGGAACAAGCAACGACGCTTCAACGCCTCACTCAGTTCGCGGGTGTTGTTCGAG
>JANYDH010000051.1 GCA_025359865.1 Actinomycetes bacterium
CGAGGCGACCGCGTCTACGCCACCATGCGCAACCCCGCCGATGGTGACGACCTCCGCGACACGATCACCGCCGAAGGCCTCGACGTCGAGATCCTCGCCCTCGACGTCACCAGCACCACATCGGTGCACGCCGCTTTCGACCACATCCTCGCCACCGACGGGCGCATCGACGTCGTCGTCAACAACGCCGGAGTCGGCCCCTTCGCCCCCATCGAGCGGACCACCGACAACGACTGGCTCACGACGTTCGACACCAACCTGTTCGGCGCCGTCCGCACCGCCCGAGCCGCCCTCCCCGCAATGCGGGCCCAAGGGGCAGGCACGATCGTGAACGTCAGCTCGATCTCCGGCCGATTGGCCTCATTACCGACCCAGAGCGCATACGCCGCGTCGAAACACGCCGTGTGCGCGCTCACCGACGCCCTCGTCGCTGAGTGCGCCGGCTTCGGCATCAAGGCGTTCTGCATCGAGCCCGGCTTCTTCGCCACCGCGATCATGGACAAGGACACCGTCGCCCACCTCGACGATGCCGACCCGTACAAGCCGATCGCCGACAACATCGAACAGTTCTTCCGCGCCAGCGTCGCCGCCGCACCGGCACCCGACGCGGTCGTCGACCTGCTGCTCGCCGCCGCCGACCACACCCTCCCCAACGGCATCCACCACCCCGTCGGCATCCCCGGCCTCGAGCCCACAGCCTCCGCCGCCCGAACATAAGCCCGCGGCGCCGACCGTGGAAGCATCCACCGCACAGCGATCGTGGGCCAGCTCGTCGGCGGCGAGTTCGCCCTGCTGCGGCTCTGGAGGGGCCCCCGCAGGACCCGGCCGTCGGTCCGGCTCGCTCGTGACCAGCCGCCGGAAGTAGATCGAACCCACTCGACCGCATTCTCAAATCGCAGGTCGCATGTTCGAACCATGCCGGCGGCCAGCCGACGTGTTCGTGTCCGCCCTTTTGCCGCCCTCTCCGAGCTTCGACGCCGCTGACCTGAGACTTCGCTGTCGCTGATCGGTTGGACGGGGGAGTGGCACCCCCAGATTCCCCCGTCCGCCGAGCTGGCGTTTGTCCTGATCAGCGACCCGTGGACTGGGCCTTCGGCGGCGATGTTGGATTTCTACCCCCGCAAAAGCCCTGGTAGATGAGCATTTTGGGGGTTGTGGAGCTGGGGGGAATCGAACCCCTCCGCGGGTGTGTGCGTCGTACCTGCTCAGGCGCTATCGTCACTGGTCACGGGATGTTTTTGAGTGTCCTGCAGTGACCGCCAGTGACCTGGAATGGCGTGCATTTGACGCCCTTTTGACGCCCCGTCCGCCCTCTTGCCGCCCTCGGCTGAGCAGTCTCAGGCGACGTGGAGGAAGTGGCGGAGTGCTTCGCGGATGATCTCGCTGGTGGTGGTGTCGTCGGCGGCGGCGCGGGCTTCGACGGCGGCGCGCAGTTCGGGGTCGAGGCGTACGGGCACTACTTCGGCGGGGCCGGAGCCCATCGGCGGTCGGCCGCCGCGGGGTCGCAGCGTGGTGAGGTCGTAGCCGGCTTCGGCCTCGTCGGCCATGCGTTCGATGTCGGCGTCGGTGATCGGCCTACCCCGCGAAGTGCCGACGACGGGACTGGTCTGCTTGTTCGTCATGGTCTGGTCTCCGGTGGTCGGGGGAGCAACCCGCGATAGTGGGCACGCATCGGCATAGCGTGGATGAGCAACTCGCGTCCGTCGTCGAAGTGGAGCACGATCACCTCGAGCATGTTGCCGGAGCGGTCGGGTCCAAGGACGAGAGTTCGCAGCGGCGACTCGTCGTCGCCCATGTCGGCGACCACGAACGCATGCGCGACGGCGTGTTGTACGTCGTCAATCTGCACACCGTGTTTGCTCGCCGAACGGTGGAACTCCACACGGACGAATCGTATTACATAACCTCGTCGCGCGCAACGTGCGTCGGCGCCGTTCACGGCAGGCAGGGCCAACACGCGCAAACCCGGCTCCCAAACCAAGGGGCTGGCAACCGGGTCCATTTCGCACGGCGCTGGCCGCAAGTAGTCAGAGGTACGAGCGCACAGCGTCCGAGATGCTCGGCCAGATTGGGAAGTGTGCACACAAGACAGACAGAGCCGTTGCGGTTGGGCGTCAGTCCTCCGTCCCCCATTCTGAAACTGGCCGACCTCGCAACGGCGGATCGTGCCCTTGGACGACCCTTTCAGCCAAGCACAACACTCCACGTCCGAATCGATGAACCGGCTCCGAGACTGGATTGCACGGGGGCATGCAGGCGCGTGGCTCAGATGTAGGCGGCTGAGTCGAGCTGGTCGATGAGCTTGAGTACTTCGTCGGTTCTCTGTTCGACGATGAGATCGGCTGGTCGGGCGCCCCCAAGCAGGCGATGCGGGCTGAACAGCCACAACTTTGCTTCGTCGGCCGAGTAGTAATCGGCCAACTGCGAGACCAGCCACTCCAAGGTGAGCAGGCGGTCCAGCAGACGAGGCTGCGGCGCGGCTTGGCCAGTTCTCCA
>JANYDH010000061.1 GCA_025359865.1 Actinomycetes bacterium
CAGCCTGCCAATGACAGCCAAACGCCAAACGTCACGAGATTCTGCCTGTAACCCATCGGAGAGAGTCTTTTGGAACCCAGTCGACCCAGACGTTCAGCCAACTTCTGCGGCGCAGCACTAGTGAGTTCAGCCCATCGATTGGCCGGTAGCTGGCGAACGCAGACTCGAGCGTTCCGGGAAACTCCATGTGGAACTCGAGCGCGGGTTCGCGAACCGTGGTGCCGGCCTGTTTCAGCGCGACCATCAGCACGATCGGGGTGAGAAGGCGGTAGTCCGACAACGTCGTGCCCGGCCACTTGCGGGGAGGCGCCTGGTAGCCGCAGTCGGTCATGATGAGGTGGCAGTCGGTGACCTCCCAACCGAAGGTGCCTTGGCGGAGCGTGTCGTGGACGGTTCGTCGCATCAGGTCTCGGAACGCCTCGACTATGTCGAAGACATGAATGGGGACTGATTTGTGGCTCACGTCGAGTTCGAAAGTCACGCCCATTCCGGCCGGAAAGTGACGATGTACCGACGACGGCGCGATCCCCGCTGCGATCTCGTCGTTCAACCAGTTCTCGATCTCGTCGACCGGCAGTTGGCCGAGACGGTACTTACTGGCGGATTTTGCCAAACTTCGGCAAACCTCAACGGGCTCTCGGCCACAACGAACAAAAGCCTCTGACGTGTACAGAACAAGGTCAGAGGCGATGCTGGCGTTCAGCCGGAGGTCTTGGGGGGTGAACGGGGGGCGCCTCGACGCACGTCGGCGGACGTCGAATGGCGTTCTCGCGGCTTCGTCAGGCGTCGATCAGATAGCGGTGTTCGCCGACCTTGTCACCAGGACTACCCCGCCTCAGACGGCCTTGAGATAGTGACGCAACGCCTCGCGCACGACGTCTGAGGCCGTGGTGTGGTCCGCCGTTGCTCGTTCGTCAACAGCCTTGCGCAGTTCGGGATCGAGCCGAACCGGAAGTGTGTCTGCGGGACCGGAGCCCATCGCGGGTCGACCCGGCCTGCGGCGGAGCCTCGACAGGTCGAGTCCGGCCTCGGCCTCCTGGGCCATCCGATCGAGAACGTCGTCGGTGAGTTCGACACCGGCCATGGTTCGGCCAGCCGAAAGCTTGTCATTCATCGGTACCTCCCATCTCGCGGAGCAGCGGTTCGTAGATGCGTCGCATCTTCATAGCGTGGATCACGATCTCGGTACCGTCGTGCCGGGCGACGGTGACGATCTCGAGCAGGTTCCCGGAGGTGTCCGGCCCGAGATAGAGCACCTTGCCATCGTCTTCGTCTGCGACAACCAAAGCGTGGTCGACGGCGTGGTCGATGTCCTCGTTGCGAACACCGTGCTTGTGAACCGATCGGTAGATGTCCACGCGTTGCGTATCGTATCGCGAAACTCGACTCACGGCTGCTACTCGGCCGGGGTGCACCGCTGACCTTGAGTCCGAGATTATTGGTCACACCTCCATCCGCATCACAGCGGACGTGTACGGGCACCTCGTCGAACCTGCTCGCGCAGCAGCGGCCGACGCGATGGAATCGGCATCGTTCGCCTGATGACTGGCATCAACTGTGCAGCAGGTGTGCCCATGCGCGGCGCAGCTCGCCAGCGGTCAGGTGCCGACAATCTCGCTTTCACAACGGCCTTGGCCCAACCCCTCGATCCGTTCGCGGGGTTTCTGACTCCGTGTTCGTTAGGCACTGGTTCGGGGCACCCGACGAGATCCGGCTCTGCACACTCCAGCCCGGTTCGTCCGTTGATCAGATTGACGACGACCTCGAGGCACGATGACATCAACCGCACCCTGTACCTGCTGAAACTGGTGCTGCTCCCTACCGGACTCGCCGTGGCCGGTGCGATGGCAGCCATCACCGCGCCCGGCGGCGCACCGGTCGCCGAGGCCCCACCAGCGGTGGAGGTCAACTCATCGAACGTCACGCCGGTTGCCTTTCGAGAACTCGCTGACAGGGTGCTGTCCGATTTCGACCCAAACGAGGCGCTTTCCGATAGCGCACCGCGGCAACAGGTCGTGGCCGCGTGGGCCACCAAAGACTTCGGCTACCTGCTCGTATCCCAAGGCGATGAGACCAACGATGGCCTTCGAACCTTGAACCACAACGTCGCCGCGTTGCTCGACGTTCAACCAGCACTCGTACAGGCCGCCCCACAACCACCATCCCCGCCCTCGATGTCGCTACAACACCCGCGCGTCCTCAACCAGCACGGCGGTCAACACCACCCGCCGGGCCTACCCGTTGTTGCGGTGCCGAGTCGCGTCGAGTTATCGGGGCTAGCGACATGAAAGTCGACGCGATCCTGCCCGCACGGCCGGGATCGAAATCGGGATCGGGATCGAAATCGGGATCGGGATCGGGATCGAAATCGGGTACCGCCAACCCCACCCACATATTGCGACAGCCTGCCAATGACAGCCAAACGCCAAACGTCACAAGATTCTGCCTGTAGTGCTGCGCCGCAGAAGTTGTCTCAACATCGGGACCACCGGTCCGGCGTTGACCCAGCGTCGAT
>JANYDH010000084.1 GCA_025359865.1 Actinomycetes bacterium
GATGTCGCTCAGCGACATCTCACGACCAAAGCTGGAGGCAGCCCACCCGCGTGGCACGATGATGAGGTGAACGAGTACCCCATCGCTGGCCCGCACGTCGACAAGCTGCGCGCCCTCGAAGATGAACTACGGCGACTCGAACGAGTGGTTGTGGCATTCAGTGGCGGGGCCGACAGCGCCTTTCTCGCAGCGGTCGCCAACAGTGTTCTCGGCGACCGAGCCGTGGCGGTCACGGCGGTGTCACCATCGTTGGCCGACGACGAAGAAGCTGACTGTCGCGCCATTGCTGCGGACTGGGGCCTGTCATGGCAGCCGGTCGCCACCGATGAGATGGCCAACGCCGCCTACCGAATCAATGACATCGATCGCTGCTACCACTGCAAGAGCGAACTGATGGACGTGCTCGCACCGATTGCCCAGCTTCGGCGGGCCACCATCGTCCTCGGCGTGAACGTCGACGACCTCGGCGATCACCGCCCTGGTCAGCAGGCTGCGCTCGAGGCGGGAGCGGTCTTCCCGCTCGTCATCGCTGGCTTCACGAAGGCCGACCTGCGCGAGACGTCTCACTCGCTCGGCCTGCGCACCTGGGATAAGCCAGCCGCTGCGTGCCTGGCCAGCCGCATCCCGTACGGCACCCAGGTGACGGTTGGGCTACTTAGCCAAGTCGACCGTGCCGAGGCGGCCTTGCGGCGACTTGGTTTCGGTGAGTTGCGGGTGCGTCACTACGACGACACCGCTCGCCTCGAGTTCCCGGTCATTGCGCTGGCCGAAGTGCTGGCGCGTCGAGCCGACGTGGTCGCCGCGGTGAAGCGGTGCGGCTACCGGTATGTGACCCTCGATCTCGAGGGCTTCCGGTCGGGGAATCTCAATGACGGTCACCTAGGGTCCAACACCGTCACGGGTAACAGAACACGAGGAGACCGAGTATGAAACTCTCGATGATGATCAACTACGCGGGCGGCTTCAAGGAAGCCGTCGACCGGGTCGTCGATATGGAAAAAGCCGGCCTCGATCAGGTGTGGATCGCCGAGGCGTACAGCTTCGACGCCATCAGCCAGGTCGGGTACTTGGCGGCGAAGACTGAGCGAGTCGAGATCGGTACCGGGATCGTCAATGTCTATTCGCGTACGGCGGCATTGATGGCGATGACTGCCGCCGGCTGCGACTACGTCAGCGACGGACGGTTCATCCTCGGGCTCGGCGCGAGCGGCCCGCAGGTGATCGAAGGCTTCCACGGAGTGCCGTACGAGAAGCCGATGCAGCGGATCAAGGAATACATCGAGGCCTGCCGGATGATCTGGAAACGTGAGGAAAAGTTCGATTATCAGGGAAAGACGTTCCAGGCACCGCTACCCGAAGGCCAGGGAACCGGTCTCGGCAAACCCCTCAAGATCATCAATCATCCACTGCGTAGCGACATCCCCATCTGGTGGGCGAGCTTGAAGGACAAGAGCGTCGAGGCCACGGCAGAGTTGGCCGATGGCTGGCTGCCGATCATGTTCATCCCCGAGAAGTACCACCAGGTCTGGGGCCCACAGTTGAAGGCGGGTCTCGCGAAGCGCGACCCGAACCGCGCTCGGCTCGACATCGCGGCTGGCGGCATGCTCGCCATCGGCGACGACCTTGTCGGTGAGGCGCGGAGCAAGATCCTCGACTACGGCCGTCCAGGAATGGCGTTGTATGTCGGTGGCATGGGTGCGCGCGGGAAGAACTTCTACAACGACATCGCCTGTGCGTATGGATACGAAAAGGAAGCCGGACTCGTCCAAGACCTATATCTCGAGGGCAAGAAGGCCGAGGCAGCCGCAGCGCTACCCGGTGAATGGCTGGAACTGGCCAACCTCGTCGGTCCGAAGAGTTACATCAAAGAGCGCGTCGGAGCATTCAAAGAGGCCGGAGTCACCGTGCTGTCTGTCAATCCGGTCGGCCCGGACGCCGTCAAGCAGATCGAAATCCTGCGCGAAATCGTCGACGCCGTCTGACCCTCACCGTAACGACTGTCAACGTAACGACTGTCAACGTAACGACCACAGCGGGACCGGCGCCGGGAAGCCCTTGAGTTGGCGTCGGCCCGCGGGGTCGACGCCAACGATTCCCAGATGATCGACCACCTCGGCGGTTACCAACACCTCACCCGGAATCGCGATGTCGGCGATTCTCGACGCCAGGTTGACGGTGTCGCCGTAGAGATCACCGCCATGCGCGACTACTGGGCCATAGGCCACGCCACCTCGTGCCGACGAACCCACCTCACGCGTGAATCTGGCGACGAGCCGGGACGCGATCTCGCACGCGTGCGATGGCTCGACGGTGGCGAACATTGCCTCGTCGCCGATGAGTTTCACCAATCGCCCGCCATGATCGGCGACGAGGTCGTATGCCTCGGTTTCGAACTCGAGTACGAGCCCGAGCAGGTCGTCTGCCGACAACAGGCCGGCGCGGCTCGTGAAACCGCTCAGGTCGACGAAACCCACCGACAGGGTCACCGTCGAGTAGTCCGAGCTGTCGGCACGGGCTGCTCTCGTGGTGCGAACGGCCAACTCGAGGTGCCATCGAAACAGCGGGTCGAACAACGCCGTCACTCCCCGTGAGAGTTCGATCGCTTCCAGGTTCGCGATCGCACGTTCGAGTTCTGTGCTCTCACCAGTGCCAACCTGCGGGGCCTCCACGTCGAGCAGGAACATCTCGCTTGCGGCTTCGGCAATGCGCCGCATCGAGCTACCGACTACTCGCGAGAAGTGCAACAACTCGGTGCTGCTGAACACGGCGGACGCGGCCTTGAACAGCCGGAACATCTCGACGTCGGCGGCCGTATAGATGAAGCCATCGCCCATCGGGGCAAAACCGCTGGCGCGACGCAGATCGCGTGCCAGTTCGAGGGGAGTTCCGCTGAACGCGGCCAACTGTTCGAGGGTGATCCGGTCGCCAGGCCGAAGTTCGAGATCGCCGGCCAGCGATCCAAGCTGACCCTCTCGCGATGCGGCGACCATTTGATCGAGGTGAATGCTTCGTTCGGTCATCCACTGCAGCAGTGCCCGGCGTTCGTCGGACTTCTTGGCGTCGGGCATCAGCAGACCGGCGTCGATCCATTCGCGCTCGCGCTCGGGTTCTGTCATGTCGGCGACGGTAGCCGAGGTGGCATCGCTTGACATTCGCCCGGTTCGTGTGGGGCTCGCCCAGCGCTGGCTGGGTGGTACCGTCGTGCGCATGCTCGTGATCGCAGGTTGCATCCCCATTGACCCTTCCAAGCACGACGAGGTTGTCGCTGCCGCCACCGAGATGCAGCGGGCGACACTGCTCGAAGCAGGTTGCGCCGCGTATCAGTTCTCGTTCGCGGTCGACAATCCGGGGACCATGTGCATCTTCGAGGAATGGGCGGATCAGGCAGCGCTCGACGCACACTTCGTCACGCCCCACATGGTGGTGTTCCAGGGCCAACTCGGTGGAATCGTTGCCGGTCGACCGACGGTCACCAAGTACGAGATAGCCAGTAGCGGACCGCTGCGGTGAGGCTTGCTGGTTCGGCGCGTGGGTAGTCGGTAGCTGTCAGCTACCGAGCACCGTGAAACCAAGCGATCTGGCCGCCTGGGCCTTCGGCTGGCCCCGTTCGGTGACGGTAATGACCTGTCCGCTCTCGGCGCAGTCGAGGTACCGGGAGAGGCGTTGCTTCAGTTCCCGTGCGCCAACCTCTATGAGGCCATTTTACTCATGAATGTGGATACATCGACCGACCCAGTCCTCAGCGAGCCGAACGGCTACGTTAATGCGATGACTTTCTTCGGTGGCGACGTCGCAGCAGGCTGGGAACCGGTCGAGGCTGCGTTCCGGCACAATTTCGATCAGGGCGAGGAGATCGGCGCATCAGTAGCGATCTACCACCGCGGTCGCCAGGTCGTCGATCTGTGGGGTGGATCGTTCGATGGCGGCGAACGGCCCTACGACGATTCGACGCTGCAGTTGGTGTTCTCGACCACCAAGGGCATCGCTGCCATTGCTGTCGGCATCTGCGTCGGCCGCGGTCTGCTCGACTACTCGGCGCCCGTCAGCCAGTACTGGCCCGAGTTCGGCGCTCACGGCAAGGCCGAGGCCACGGTTGCACAACTCCTCAGCCACCAGTGTGGGCTGTTCAGCGTGCAGGGCGAGATCACGCTCGCCGAGGCGCTCGACTGGGGCACCATCACCGCTCGCCTCGCCGACACAACGCCCGAGTGGCCGATCGGATCGACCCACGGCTACCACGCGCTGACGTACGGTTGGCTTGCGGGCGAGTTGGTACGTCGGGTCGATCCGCAGCACCGCTCGATCGGCCAGTTCGTCGCAGACGAGATCGCCGGACCCCTCGATCTCGAGATGTGGATCGGTTTGCCGGAGCACTTCGAGTCACGGGTGTCGCCGATCGTCGGCGCTCTCATTTCGACGGAGTCGTCGAACCCTGAGTTGCAGGCAATGCTCGAACAGTTCATGGGTCCGGGCACCAACGGCGGGCGTGCCTTGTCACTCAATGGTGCCTTTGCTGGCGATGGCACGTTCAACACCCGCGCCGTCCATGCGGCCGAGATTCCGGCTGCAAACGGGATCACTAATGCCCGTTCGCTCGCTCGCATGTATGCCTCGACGCTCGCGCCGGTCGACGGTGTGAAGCTGCTTGACGATGAGGTGCGCAATCGTGCCCGCATCACCGTTACCCCGGAGAACGAGCCCGATGCGTGTCTGATCATGCCCACTACCTTCGGGATGGGGTTCATGACCCACGGATTCTTCACCCCGTATGCCGGTTCCGGCTCGTACGGGCATCCGGGTGCGGGCGGGTCGGTGGCATTTGCGCAGCCCGAGCGCGAACTCGGCTTTGCCTACGTGATGAACCAGATGGCCCAGAACCTGGCCAACGATGCTCGCGCTCAACGGCTCACCGACGCCGCCACCGCAGTGATCGACGCGCTCTGACGGTGCTTGTGGCCCTGTTCGGCTCCGGCGATGCGGCCGATCTCAACGATGTCGAGCGCGAATGATCGAGAGCCGGTTGTGACAATCCCAGGGAGTCCTATGGATCCGTTTGTCTCGTCGGCCATGGCCGACCAGTACTGCTATTTCTTCGACGACGATGCCTTCCAGGCCACCGACCGTGCCGGCTTTCGACGACGGGTCATCACCAGCGAGCACCTGCAACTGTGCTTTTGGCGAATCGCTGGTGGGGCTGGGGGTTCGTTCTTGCATCACCACCCTGAACACGAGCAGCTCGGCATCGTGGTCCGCGGTCGGCTCGATTTCCGGATCGGCGACCCGAACGACCTCACACGCACCGTGTTAAACGCCGGCGAGATCTACTTGGCACCCACCAACGTGTGGCACGGTGACAGCGTGTTCATCGGCGATGATGAGTTCGACGAAGTGTGGATCCTCGACGTCTTCTCTCCGGTTCGTGAGGATCTACGCAATGGCTGAGCCAGTTGAGCCAGTTGAGCCAGTTGAGCCAGTCGAGCTGGCTGCCCGCCAGTCCGACTGGCGCCTCGCCGTCGACATCGGTGGCACGTTCACCGATGTCGTGCTGCTCGACGCCGTCTCCGGCCGGATTGTTGTCGACAAGACACTCACCACGCCCGCCGCACCGCTCGATGGCGTCCGTACTGGGGTCAGTCGGTTGCTCGCCAAGGCAGGCGTCCGGCCCGAGGACATCACCGCACCGATTGTCCACGCCACAACGCTGATCACCAACGCGTTGATCGAGGGCAAGATCGGCCGAGCCGGCGTCGTCACTACCGCCGGATTCGGTGACACGTTGCTCATTCGTAGCGAGCACCGGTACGACATGTATGACCTGCAGATCGAGTTCCCCGATCCGCCTGTGCCGCGAGACCGGGTGTTCGAGGTGACCGAACGAACCGACCCCACTGGTCACGTCGCGGTGATGCCATCGGCTGACGACCTCGCTGCCGTCGCAGCAGCGTTGAGACAGCAGCGGGTCGAGTCGGTCGGCGTGTGCCTCATCAACTCGTATGCAAACGGGGCCAACGAGCGCAGGGTCGCTGAGTATCTGGGGCGCGAACTCGGCGTGCCCGTTTGTATTTCGGCCGAGATCTCACCGCAGATCCGTGAGTATCCACGGATGATGACCACCGCCTGCAATGCCGCGACGATGCCCGTCATTGGTCCATACCTCGACGAGTTGCAGAAGTGGCTTGCCGCCGAGGGGTTCGGCGGGTCGGTGTTGATGATGTTGTCGAACGGTGGCGTGGTGTCGGCCGATGACGCAGCGAAGTCGCCGATTCGGTTGGTCGAGTCGGGACCTGCTGCCGGAGCACTCGCCGGAAGTTGGTTCGCGCGACGCCTCGGAGAAGATCGACTGCTGTGCTTCGACATGGGTGGTACCACCGCCAAGTCGTGCCTCATCGTCAACGGCGAGCCAGAGCTCACGAACTCGTTCGAAGTTGCACGGATGTACCGCTTCAAGAAGGGCTCCGGATTCCCAGTGTCTGTGCCGAGCGTCGACCTTGTCGAGATCGGCGCCGGAGGGGGGAGCCAGGCTCGTCTCGATGAGCTCGGCCTGTTGAAGGTCGGACCCGAATCTGCGGGCGCCGATCCTGGTCCGGCGTGCTACGGCCGTGGTGGGTCAAAGCCCACCGTCACCGATGCCGATCTCGAGCTCGGACTACTCGATGCCGGGTTCTTTCTCGGCGGTGACATGGCGCTCGACATCGAGGCGTGTCGAGTTGCGTTGGCGTCCCTCGCCAGCCCGCTCGGGTTGTCGCAGTCCGACACAGCGGCCGGCATCCACGAACTCGTCAACGAGAACATGGCAGCGTCGGCGCGTATGCACGCGGTCGAGCAGGGTGCCGATCTTCGCGGTGTCACGGTGTTGGCCTTCGGCGGTGCCGGGCCGGTGCATGCCTGCGGTGTGGCCGAGCTCTTGGAGTCGACTCGTGTGGTGTTCCCCGTGAATGCCAGCGTGCTGTCGGCATTCGGCACGTTGGTCAGCCCGGTGCGGATCGACCTCGCGCGGAGCATGGTCCGTCCGCTTGCTGCCGTTACGCCGTCCGAACGCGATCTACTGCTCGATGAGCTACGTGGTGAAGGGCGTCGTGTGCTCGCGGCTGCAGGGGTCGACGATGCTGCCATCCGGTTCCGTTACGGCGTCGACGTTCGTTACCTGGGCCAAGGCAACGAGATCACGCTCTGGGTTGGCGGAGGCGACCGTTGGCCTGTAACCGACGCGCAGGTGAGCGATCTGTTCGATGCCGACTACCGCCGGATCTACGGCCTCACCATCCCCGACGTTGGAATCGAGACCGTCACGTGGCGGCTGTCGGCCTGGGCCGATGCCAAGCATGTCGAGCCCCTCGCCAGGGTCGGCGCCCGTGAGGCGAGTCCTCACAGCTCAAGACCGGTCCGATTTTCGCGCGGCGCGCCTCCGACCGAGACACCTGTCTATCGCCGGCTCGAACTCGGCGTCGGCCAGGTGGTCGTTGGCCCGGCCATCATCGAAGAACGCGAGACCACCGCGGTGATCCGGCCCGGCTGGGTGGTTGCCGTAGCAGCCGACGGGTCGCTCATCGCAGAACGGACGATCGCATGAGTCATGTCGAGGGCACAGCGTTCGACGCGATCGAACTCGAAGTGTTGTGGCAGAGCCTCATCGCCACCGTCAACGAACAGGCCAAGGCGCTGCAACGCGCAGCCTTCTCACCGATCGTGCGAGAGGCAGGTGATCTGGCCAACGCGGTCTTCGACCGTCGCGGCAGGATGGTTGCCCAGGCCGTCACCGGCACCCCTGGGCATATCAATTCGCTCGCTCGTGCCGCCTCGGCGATCCTGGACGAGTACCCACCCGATTCGTTGGTCGAAGGCGACGTACTCATCACCAACGACCCGTACAAGACTGCGGGCCAACTGCTCGATGTCACCGTGTTGTATCCGGTGTTCCGCGAGGGTCGGGTGATCGCGTTCTTCGGCTCCACGATTCACCACACCGATGTCGGCGGTTATGGCATCGGGGCCGGTGCCCGTGACGTGTTCGAAGAGGGTCTGTGGATCCCGATCTGCCGGCTGATGGTCGCCGGCGAGCGAAACCGCGACGTGTGGAAGTTCATCTTGTCCAACGTCCGCCAGCCAGATCACATGTCGGGTGACCTGCACGCCCAGATGGCTAGTGGTGAGGTGGGTGCCCAGCGGCTTCGCACGCTTTGTGCCCGCCACGGTCTCGTCGACATCGAAGCCCTCGCCGACGTGATCATCGAACGCAGCGAGGCCGCCACCCGTGCCAGTATCGCGACGCTGCCCGCCGGCACCTACCGCGCCAGTGCACTACTCGACCTGGTCGATGGCAGCCGCATCGACATCGTGTGTGCCATCACCGTCGACCCGGACATCGGAGAGATCATTGTCGACTACACCGGGTCGTCGGGGGCGAGCCCGTTCGGCATCAACGTGGTGCTCAACTACACCCATGCGTACACCACCTTCACTGTCCGTTCGGTGCTGAATCCTGAGCTCCCCAACAACCATGGCAGCCTCGCTCCGATCAAGGTGATTGCCCCGGTCGGGTCCATCGTCAACGCCGTGTCGCCACAACCGTGCACGGCGCGCCACGTGGTCGGCATGTTCCTCCCCAACGCACTCCTCAAGGCACTCGCTCAGATCCGTCCCGATCAGTCGATGGCTGAAGGGTCGGGTGCTGTCTGGACGATGCAGGTGAGCGGCAACCACGACGACGGGTCTCCGTTTATCACCGCGATGTTTACGTACGCGGGCGGCGTTGGTGCGCGCGCCACCAAGCCAGGTCTGTCGGCCTGTGCCTATCCCACCGGTATCGCGGCCGTCCCGGTGGAGGTCGTCGAGGCATCAGCGCCGATTCGTTTCCTTCGAAAAGAATTGCGAGCTGGCAGCGGTGGCGCGGGCGCGCAGGTGGGTGGTCGAGGCCAGACGATCGAGTTCACCGTCGATACCAACCGGCCGTGGCAGTTGAACGCGGTGGCGTCGCGACTCGTCGTCGCGCCCGAGGGAGTGTTCGGCGGCGGCCCCGGCGCGGCGGGGTCGTTCACGGTGAACGGCATCCCCGTACAGACGCAGTCGCGGATCACGCTGCAGCCGGGCGATCTCGTCCGCCTCGAACTTCCAGGTGGCGGCGGCTACGGCGCGCCAGTAGTGGAGACTGCGGTCGTTGGCTGAGGTGGACAGCTCGTTCGAGTCCCTCGAGTCCGTGGACACATCCACGTTTGCCGCCGCATGGCAACGCGCGGTGACGTTGCACGGCGGCGCGCCGTTCCTGGTGTTCGAAGGCCCCGACACAGCGGCGACAGAGTGGACGTACGCTGAGTTCGACCACGTCCTCGAACGAGCCGCGGCCACCCTTGCAGGGTTCGGCGTGCGGCGGGGGAGCAGCGTTCATCTGGCACTCACCAACTCGCCGGCGTTCATCGCGTTGTGGTTAGCAGCGATCCGGCTTGGGGCCTGGATCGTGCCCAGCGACCCGGTGGCGACCGTACAAGAACTGGCTGGCCACATCGCCCGCACACACCCGGCCGTCGGCTGCTGCGCAACTGCTCGCGCCCAGACATACAACGCTGCGGTAGGCGGGCTGCCGGTGCTCGAATTCGACGAGGCCGACACCGAGCTGCGCACCTTTGGTTCCGATCTGATGACCGAGTGGCCCGATGCTGCACCCATGGATCGCGCGGCAGTGATGTTCACCTCCGGTACCACAGGCCGGCCGAAAGGCGTCGAGGTGACTCAGGCCAACTACGCGTTCGCCGGACGCACTATGGCCGAGGCCGCCGGGCTACAGCCGCATCACCGCCAGCTCGTGGTGTTGCCGATGTTCCATGCCAATGCGCAGTATTACAGCGTGGCGGCCGCCATCTGGGCCGGGGCGTCGGTGGCGCTCATGCACACCTTCTCGGCAAGTCGGTTCCTGGCCCAGGCGGCGCATCACCGAGCCACGCACGCGAGCTTGTTCGCTGCGCCGATCCGGATGATTTTGTCGCGCGGGGCGACACCGGTTGCAGGCATTGAGCTGCAGCACTGCTGGTATGCAATGAACATCAGCGACCAGCAGTACACCACGTTCAGCGACTTGATCGGGTGCCGGCCCCGTCAGCTCTACGGAATGACCGAAACCATTCCGGCTGTGCTCACCGACGGTGGCGATGTACCGGTTCCGTCGTCCATCGGATTCGTTACAGCAAGATGTTCGGTGGCAGTCCAGCGGCCGGATGGCACGAGCACATCGCCTGATGAAGAAGGTGAAATCGTTGTCTGCGCAGAGCCAGGCATCACGATGTTCAACGGCTACCTCGACGACCCGCAGACCACCGAACGGTCGACGCGTCTGGGGGTCGATGGCAGGCGGTGGTTCCTGACCGGTGACCGTGCCCGATGCGATGCAATCGGACGGTTCACGTTCCTCGGGCGTCGGGCCGATGTGCTGAAGGTGGCCGGCGAGAACGTGTCGACGATCGAGGTCGAACAGGTGTTGTGTGCCCATCCGGAGGTACTCGAAGCTGCGGTCATCGGTATGCCCGACGATGTGCGTGATGAGGTGCCGGTGGCGTTCGTCGTGCCGCGCGATCCCTCGCAACCGCCCACGCTGGAAGACCTTGCGAATTGGTGTTCGCAGCGGTTGACCAAGGCCAAGTGTCCGCGGAGCATTTCGTTACTCGACGAGTTACCGCGCACCAGTGTCGGCAAGATCCGTACGTTCCTTCTGAAAGATCCCACCGCCGAGACCACCGCCGCGACGACCACCGCCGCCACCACCAGTGAGGTTCCCACATGACCGTTCTCACTCCAGAGTTGTTCCAGTCGTTCGACAGTTCCATCACCGACGTGGCGATCGCCGAAACGATGCCTCCGGTGATCTACACGTCCGAGGAGTTCTTGGAGTTTGAGCGTCGCGTGTTGTTCTCCAACGAATGGCTGTGCGTCGGCCGCGCCAGCCGTATCCCGGCCAACGGCGACTACTTCACCTGTGTCGCAAACGGTGAACAGGTGATCGTGGCGCGGGGCAAGGACGGGACGATCCGTGCGTTCTCCGGCATTTGCCGGCACCGTGGGATGCAGGTCGTGGAAGGCGAGGGCAGCTGTTCGAAGTTCACCTGTCCGTATCACCTGTGGACCTTCGATCTCACCGGACGGTTGCTCGGTGCTCCGGCAATGGAGCGCACCGCAGGTTTCGACAAGGCAAACCATCCGCTGCCAGCGCTTGCTGTCGAACTGTGGCAGGGTTTTGTCTTCGTCAACTTCGCCACCGACGCTGCGCCACTCGCACCGACGCTGTCGCAATATGAGCCGTACGTCGCCAACTACGAGCTTGTCGATGCCGTCTGTCCGGGCACGTTCACACTCACCGACCTGCCGTGGAATTGGAAGGTGATGTTCGAGAACTTCAACGATGGCTATCACGCGAATAAGTTGCATCACACCATCCAAGACTTCTGTCCGAGCGAGCTTGCTGCGTTTCCCGTGCCGTGGCACGACTCGTCCAACGTGATCTTTCGCACGAATGGCTACACCCACATCGACGGTGGGTTCAATGCCACAACCAAGGCACTCATGCCGATCTTTCCGAAGTTGACCGAGGAAGAACGGTGGCGATCCACGTTTGCGTTGATGCCTCCGACCCTCAACTTCGGAACTGCTCCGGACCAGGCGTTCTTCTTCATCGTGCGTCCGAAGACGGCCGGCACCATCGATGTCGAGATCGGCTATCTGTTCCACCCCAGCGCGCTCGACCATCCGATGTTCGACCATTTGCTCACGATGAGTGATGCGGGCGTGCAGGTGTTCGTGAAACAAGATCAGGACGCCACGATGAAGGTGCAGCGGGGGATGAACTCGATCTATGCGCCGCGTGGCCGCTACTCGTGGCAGGAAGAAAGCCATGTGCAGTTCAACCGCTGGCTCGTACAGCGGTACCGCGGCCATTGGCCGCTGGGTGACGAGACAACCGGTGCTGTGGTCAGGCCACCCCGACTTCGTGTCGTGGGTGAGGACTGATGTCATTGTTGCAGGTGCCCCCGGTTTCGGCCGTCAGCGACGTACTGGCGTTGTGGGGCAAGGACGGCTGGCTGACGCCGCCGCTCGCGCCGGTGGTGCTGCCCGGAGCATCGTTGCTCGGCAGGGTGCGCACCTTGCAGATGGTGGTGGCCGACCATGGCCCCGGTTTGGCGCCGGTGTACGACTTGCTCTCGCGCAACCTCACGGGGTGCATCGTGGTCGTTGCCGGAGCGACCGACCTACCAGCGGCCGTCTGGGGCGAGATACTCGCCACTGCGGCAAAGGTCAGCGGCGCGATCGGGGTTCTCATCGACGGCTCGGTCCGCGACAGGCCGGCGCTGTCCTCGACGGGGCTACCGATCTACGCACGGGGCGAGTGCGTGGTCGGCCCTGCCGGTCGGGCGCATGTCGTGGCGGTCGACGAGCCGGTGATGATCGGTGGGGTGGCCATCGCTGCCGGAGAGGCGATCGTGATCGATGACACGGGATGCGTTCGTCTGTCGATGGCTGATGAGATCCAGGTGCTCGATGCCGCTCGTCGGTACACCGCGGCCGAGGAGCAGGTGGTTGCAGCGCTGGCAACCGGCATGTCCCTGACCGAGGCATACCTGTTAAAGAAGATCGTGGTCGACGAGCTGAAGCGGGAGTATGCGAGGACGGCGTGACGAACGTGTTGGCGATTGCGTCCGTATCGTGACCGAAGCGTGATCACCGTTCTTGTCGACCATCCGATCGTGTTGATCTTCGTGGTGCTGAGCTTCGGCGCAGCGATCGGCGCCGTGAAAGTCAAGGGAATCTCGCTTGGTCCCGCTGGCGCACTGTTCGCCGGGTTGGCACTGTCGGCGATCGATGATCGCCTGGCAATCCCTGAGATCATCGGAACGCTGGGGCTCGCGTTGTTCACCTACACGATCGGGCTGTCATCGGGCCCAGCGTTTTTTTCCTCGTTGCGTTCTCAACTCCGCACGATTGTCAGCGTGGTGGCAGCGCTGACGCTGGGGGCGGTAACCACTCGCGCTCTTGCATCGGCGCTTTCGTTCGGCCAGGGGGTCACCGCTGGGTTGTTCGCGGGTGCTCTCACCAACACCCCGGCTCTCGCTGCGGCGCGTGAGGCGTTGAACGGCTCAACTGATCCGGTGGTCGGCTACTCCGTCGCTTACCCCATCGGTGTGATTGGGATGATCCTCATGGGTGCCTTCGTCTTAGGTCTGGGCAGTCGCCACCCGAATGACGACGACCGATCGGTGCCGGCCGACCTTTCCACCGTCACGTTCATCATCAAGCCCGGCTTACACATCAGCATCAGGGAGATCGCCGAGCGGTTCGGCGGTCAGGTCGTGTTCGCCCGGCTCGAGCGTGACGGCACGCAGATAGTGCCCAGCGCGGACTTCGTGGTTCAAGAGGGCGACCTGGTGTCGGTCACCGCGCCGAAGGTCTCGTTGCCCGACCTTCATACCTTGCTGGGTGAGCACGCGCCGACCCAACTGAGCAACGATCGAACCCGTCTCGACATGCGCCGCATCGTTGTGTCGGACCGCAAGCTCACCGGATGTCGTCTTGGTGATCTCGGGCTCCATGAGCGTTTCGGCGCCGTCGCCACGCGTGTTCGCCGAGGAGACGTCGACCTGTTGGCGCACGACGATTTCGCCGTCCTGCCCGGAGATCGGTTGCGGATCGTTGCACCTCGCGACCGGATCAACGAAATCACCAAGTACCTCGGCGACTCCGAGCGCCGACTGGGCGAAATCGATGCGCTGGGATTCATGCTTGGAATCGCGCTTGGTCTGGCGCTCGGCTTGATTTCGATCCCGTTGTTCGGCTCCGGCCACTTCGCCCTTGGCAATGCGGGTGGGCCGCTGATCGTCGGTCTCATCGTCGGCCGACTCGAGCGCACCGGTCCGATCGTGTGGCAACCGCCGTACGGCGCGAACCTCGCGCTGCGCCAGTTCGGAACGATTCTGTTTCTGGGCACCGTCGGAAGTCGGTCCGGTGCTGCGTTGATCGATGCACTGTCTTCTCGGCAGGGCGGCAAGCTAGTGGCCGGCGCGGTGATCGTGGTGGCGGCGACGGCCGTGTTCACCATCGTGATCGGACGCATCCTGCTTCGTCTGGGTTCTGCCCGGCTCGCCGGAACGCTTGCCGGGTTGCAGACGCAACCCGCCGTGCTTGCGTTCGTCAATGAACAAACCGCTGACGACCGAGTGGGTACTGCGTACGCGTTGGTGTTTCCCGTGGCGATGCTCGCCAAGATCGTGTTGGCGCAGGTGCTGGCGTTGTGGTGACGTTGTGGTGACGTTGTGGCGACGTTGTGGTGACGTTGTGGTGACGTTGTGGCGACAACTCAACCTGCATCGGCAGGATTGACGTTGGTGCCCGCAGGGATGAGTTCGTCGATGACGGCTCGAACGCCTGCCGGCAGTGCGAGGTCGCCGAGTGTGAGCAGGTCGTCGAGTTGGCCAAGAGTTCGTGGCCCGATGATAGCCGAGGTGATGGTGGGGTCGTCGAGCACGAACGCGAGCGCAAGCTGCTTCAGCGACATCCCGGCCTGGTCGGCGATGCCGATGAGCGATTGTACGAGGTGATGCTTCTCAGCGCGGACCAGCAACTGCGCGTGGTCGAAGTGGTCCGGTTGGCGCATCGCTCGCGATGAGGCGTCGCGAGCACCATGTTGATACTTACCGGTCAGCCAACCACCGTTGAGCGGTGCCCACACAATGACTCCGAGATCGTGACGCCGGCATGCCGGGAGCACGTCGGTTTCGATGCCGCGTGCCAGCAACGAATACGGCGGCTGCTCGGTTGATGGCACGGTGACCCCCAATGCGACCGCTCGGTCGTGGATGTGATCGATTTGCGATGGGCTGAATGTGGACGTCCCGATCGTTCGCACCTTGCCGGAGGTGACGAGGTCGTCGAATGCGGCGAGCGTTTCGTCGATCTGGGTGGCCGGATCCGGTCGGTGCATCTGATAGAGGTCGATGTGATCGACCTGCAACCGGCGCAGGCTGTCCTCGCAGGCCTGCATGATCCACCTTCGCGACAGACCACTGCGCTGCAGATCGCCAGCCATCCGGTTGCCGACCTTGGTGGCTAGCACCACATTGTCGCGGCGCCCGACGAGAGCCTCGCCGAGGATGGTCTCGCTGACCCCGTCGTCGTACATATCGGCAGTGTCGAACAACGTGATGCCACCGTCGAGCGCACGATGAACCATTCGCCGGCACTCACTGGCGTCGAGATTGCCCCACCGGCCGAACATCATCGACCCGAAACCCAGCGTGCTGACAGCGAGGCCGTTCGGTCCGAGGCGACGGGTGAGGACCGTCACACAAGGCCGGCTTGGCGCTGGAACACCAGGCTGTCCCAGTAGTCGGTGCGATGGGCGATGAGGCCATCGCGGACCCGGAACCGCATGATGCCGCGTACAGCGACGACATGATCGTTGATGTGCGTATGAAGCGTGTACGCCGCGCAGACGCGGTCGCCGTCGGCCAGCACGTCTTCGATCTCATAGCGCAGGCCGGGCATCGAGGCAAGGAATCCCGGCACACGCTGTGCGTATTCCGCCTTGCCGATGCAGCCCGAACCGAGGGCCGCGGTGTGTTCGTTGACAAAGTCGTCGCTCACGAATGCGACCACCTGCGAGGGATCGCCGGTTTCGAACGAACGCAAGTAGCCGGTACACAACTCGGCGGGCGTTGGTGGTGGGGTCGTTTGCCCGGTCATTGCATCAACCCCAGATCTCCTTCGCCTTCGCGTACACGCCCTGGTCGAACGAGAACTCGACCATGTTGCCATCGGGGTCGGTGAGCGCACAGATGTAGCCGACCGGCTGCGGCATCTCGGTGGGTGGCCAGACCATGCATCCTTCGGCCTCGCCGCGCCGGGCGATCTCGTCGACCTCGGTCCGGCTGGTGACTTCGATGCCGATATGCGCGAACGGTGCCATGATCGGCATCTTGTCGCCCTTGTTCTGATCCCTGAAGAAGCTCACGAGCACCAAGACGAATGGGCGGTCGCCGTTGTCGGGATGCCCCAGCCAAGCGCCATATCCATCGGCGTCTTCACGACGCTCTAGCAAACGCAGTGGCGTAAACGTCTCGTACCACCTGATGGTGGCGTCGATGTCGATGCAGGGAAGAGCGATGTGCGTCCACCGCATCGAAGCCGGCCCAACGGCGTTGTGTGGCTGGTCACTCATTGGTGTACCCCTCCGGGATCTGCGGGTTCTCGCCGCCCTTGGTCCACACGATCACGGTGGTTCCCCACGGATCGAGGAAGGCGCCATTGAACCCGTTGAACTCGGCCCAGTAGTGGTGCCGCCAGAGCACGTCGGCGCCTTGCTGCTCGGCCCGAAGCAAGATGGCATCTTCAGTGTCATCATCGCTGACCAGCACCCACACCCGTAGACCGCGCCCACCTCGGCCCACGGTGCGGGGTTCGACACCGGCCGGATCAGGGTGCGGGCGGGCATTCGCCGCATCGTAGATACCGAGATGCAAGTTGCCGACGGTCGACGGCGACCCGTCGTCAAGTGGGAAATGGCCGCCGGGCACCACACGGTGGAACACGCCGGCAGGGCGACCCTCGACCTCCCACCCGAACACCTCGTGATAGAACGCAGCCGTAGCCACCGTGTCATTCGAAGGAAAGTCGACAAAGATCAGGGTATTCGGTGACGCCATGGCCTCACCGTAGCAGTGGCGTGTGCGTTCGTCGGTGGCTCGACCAGCGTTGGGTCAGGCTCGTTCGATGACGACTACGGGGATGACTCGGGTGGTCTTCGTCGCATACTCAGCGAAGTTCGGCATCAGCGCGGCCTGGGCGCTGAACAGTCGGTCGCGCTCGGCACCCTCGGCCACGCGGGCTCGGCCCGAATACTTGTCGGTACCGATTTCGACGGTTACTTCCGGATTGGACAGCAGGTTGCGGAACCACTGCGGATCATCGGGAGCGCCGCCCTTGGAGGCGATGATGACCGGCTTGTCCCCATCCATCGAGTACACGAGCGGGCTCGTGTACGCCTTACCGCTCTTCGCTCCGATGTGGGTGATCAGAATCATCGGCGCTCCGGCGAATCCCCCGCCCACCTTGCCCTCGTTGGCGCGGAACTCCTCGATCACTCCACGGTTGAACGCGTTCCAGTCGGATGTGTCGGTCATGGTGTGCCCCTCGTCTGCTTGATGTCGACAGTACGTGAACGCCAGGTACCGCTGATCTATTCCGGATCCTCGTCGTCTGCCGCACTCACGCTAAGAGGGTGGCTGACCCGCATCCATAGTCGCGTCGACCTTCCTTCGCTGTGCATGGATAGATCGACGCGACTCCGCCGACCCGCCGAGCTCACCGGCCCGTCGTCCCTCTCGGTCTCCACAGCGTTTGGTAGCTCGAGCCCCCTGGGCGG
>JANYDH010000101.1 GCA_025359865.1 Actinomycetes bacterium
CGCCCTGCTGCTGGCCGCCCTGCTGCTGGCCGCCCTGCTGCTGGCCGCCCTGCTGCTGGCCGCCCTGCTGCTGGCCGCCCTGCTGCTGGCCGCCCTGCTGCTGGCCGCCCTGCTGTTGGCCCGGCGTCGCCTGACCGCCACCTTCGGAAGCCTCTCCGCGACCTTTGTTCCTGCGTCGGCGTCGGCGTCGGCTGTTCCGGCTCTCACCGTCGCCGTCACCGTCACCGTCGCCGTCACCGTCACCGTCTCCGTCGGCACCGTCGTCATCTCCGTCGTCGTCCGCGTCCCGCTCGGTATCTGCAACTTCGGCGGCGTCGGCCGCATCCGCCATATCCGCGGCATCGGCCCGACGACCATCGGTGGCGGCAGCGGCCGGAGGTGGCACTCCTGCGGCGTCGAACAGATCGACCTCCCAGTCGGCAAGTGGCTCCTCGGCGGTCGCGGTCGCAGGCGGGGCGGGCGCGGCCTCAGCCGGAGCAACGCGGGTCGATTCGAGGATCTTGTCGATCAGCGTCGCCTTTGCGGCACGAGCCGTGGTCTTGATGCCCAGCGCCTGGGCGATGGCGAACAGTTGCTCTTTGTCCTTTGCGTCGAGGACTGATTTCTCAAGCGCTTCAGCGGCCACTAGCCACCTGCTTTCTGTGGAACGGCAATGGGCTCGGCGACGACCAGCGACAGAAGTGAGCTAGTTGACGCCGACGGCCACACCACCAGCACGTTTGATCGACCCGCAGCGTCAACGTGGCGGCGATACCCAACTCTGATGGCCGACGTTCATGGCCGAAAAGGGTGACCGGTGCTGGTTGCGGGTAACCGCTCGGGGACCCGAGCGGGCGCACTGTATCGAACAGATGCGCGTGACGCAACGCAGGGGTCAGACCCGCGCGACCGACTCGACGAAGCGCTCGACCTGGGCCAGGTCGTTGGGCAGCTCCGTGGTGCGCTCGGGTCGGTCGAAAAGATCAGCGAGATGCGCGGGCAGCTGAGGACGGATGCCTGTCGCCCGCTCGACTGCGTCCGGGAACTTCGCCGGGTGCGCAGTCGCAAGCGTGACGACGTCACCGTGCACCTCGCCGCACTGCATCAGTTGTTGAACGGCACCCAGACCGACCGCAGTATGCGGATCGACCAGCATCCCGGTCGCTGCGTAGGTATTGCCGATCACATCGAGGGTCTGAGCGTCATCCACTTTGGCGGCACGGAAGACGCCGTCGAGCCATTCGGCGCGTTGGTCGGGCTCGATCGCCAACGTACCCGAGTGGCGGAATCGTTGCAACTGTTCGGCCGTCATTGCCCCGTCGCGACCGTTCATCTCGAACAGTAGACGCTCGAAGTTGGACGACACCTGGATGTCCATGCTGGGGCTGAGCGTCGGAACCACGGGAACTGCACTCATGTCGTTCGACCGGATGAACCGGGTGAGGATGTCGTTGGTGTTCGAGGCCACCACGAATTGGTCGATCGGCGCGCCGAGGTGGCGAGCGATCCAGCCCGCCAGCACGTTGCCAAAGTTGCCGGTCGGCACACAGAATGTGAGCGGTCCGCGCAACGTGCGGCACGCCGACACGTAGTACACGACCTGGCTCATCACCCGCGCCCAGTTGATGCTGTTGACGGCGCTCAGATTCTGCCGTTGCCGGAACGAAACGTCGTTGAACATTGCCTTGACGAGATCTTGGCAGTCGTCGAACGTGCCCTCGATCGCAACGGTGTGCACGTTCGGAGAGTCGACCGTGGTCATCTGCCTTCGCTGCACTTCGCTCGTGCGACCGAGTGGATACAGGATGATGATGTCGATGTTGTCGCAGTGGCGGACACCATCGATGGCCGCCGAGCCAGTGTCGCCGCTGGTGGCACCGACAATGGTGATGCGCTGAGCGCGCTGACCGAGCACGTGGTCGAAGAGCCGGCCGACCAGCTGCAACGCGACGTCTTTGAAGGCAAGCGTCGGCCCGTGGAACAGCTCCTGCACGAAGTGGTGGTCGCCGATTTGTACCAACGGAACAGTTGCCGGATGGCGAAACGTTGCATATGCCTCATCACACAAGCGTCCGAGCGTTGCTGCATCGATGTCGGGCGTGACGAACGGCTGCAACACCGCTGCCGCGAGTTGCGCGTACGTTGCATCCGGCCCGACGATCGCCAGCTCAGGCCATTTGGCCGGCATGTACAACCCGCCATCGCTCGCCAGACCGGCGAGCAACACGTCGGCAAAGCCCAGTTCGGGCGCGGTGCCGCGAGTACTCACGTAGCGCACGTCATCCCCCGATCACGCGCATGAGGCCGCCGACGTTGCGAACCACGTCCAGTCCGCGCAGCTCACGCATGGTGGCTTGCACCGACGACTCCTTGGCCTCGTGGGTGATGAACACCAAACGCGCATCTGGCGCATTGCCCTCCTGCTCCGCAGCCCGAATGCTGACGCCGTGACGGGCGAACACCCCAGTGACTGCGTGCAGCACGCCGGGCCGGTCGGCCACGTCGAGGCTGAGCAGGTACTCCGCCGACGTTTCGTCGATGGGACGGATGGTGGCGCGGCCGAAACTGCCGAGCGAGCCGGCCGTACCCTTCGACAGGTTGACCGCTGCGTCGATCACATCGCCGAGCACCGCGCTCGCGGTTGGCATGCCACCCGCACCTCGACCGTAGAACATCAGCGAGCCGACCGCTGCGCCTTCGATGAACACAGCGTTGTAGCTCTCGCGCACGCTTGCCAACGGATGCGTGAGAGGAACCATCGCCGGGTGCACACGCACGGCTACTTCGCCGCTCCCAGCGTCTTGCTCGGCAATGCCGAGCAGCTTGACCACGTACCCCAGTCGTTTCGCTACCGCGATGTCGTGGGCGGTCACTCGACTGATGCCCTCGTGATACACGTCACCGGCAACCACTTTCACCCCGAACGCGATCGTGGCCATGATGGCCACCTTTGCCCCCGCGTCGAATCCCTCGACGTCGGCGGTCGGGTCACGCTCGGCGAACCCGAGGGCTTGCGCCTCAGCCAATGCAGAGCCGTAGTCTGCGCCCTCTTCGGTCATCTTGGTGAGGATGAAGTTGGTGGTGCCGTTGACGATGCCCATCACGCGCCGGATCGGCTCGCCGCGCAAGCTCTCGCGCAACGCCCGAATGAGCGGGATGCCACCAGCTACTGCCGCTTCGAACAACAGGTCGACCCCCGCCGCGTCGGCCGCTGCATACAGTTCGGTACCGACGTTGGCGAGTAGCTCCTTGTTCGCGGTGACGACCGGCTTGCCGTTGGCGATCGCCGTGCTGATCAGCTCACGCGCCGGCTCGATTCCACCGATGACTTCAACCACAAGGTCGATATCGGGGTCGTTCACCACGGCATGCGCATCACGGGTGAGTATCCCTGTGGCCACATTGACTGACCGGTCGCGACTGAGGTTGCGCACAGCGACCGTGCTGACCTGAAGTCGCAGCCCGGTTCGCGCGGCAATTGCATCTGATTGAGCATCGATCAGTTGAACGAGAGCGGCACCGACGTTGCCGCAGCCCAAGACGCCGATTCGGACGAGGTTTCCCTGGAGAGTCACCTCGCGAGGCTACGGAGCAGAGCAGCCCACCGGAAACTATTTGGCGGAACGAAGTCCGGCCACGACATCATCGAAACGACGCTTGTCGAGTATCGCTCCTTCACGGCGGACGGCCGACGGCTCGATGTCGAGCACCCGGTCGACCTTCGCGAAGCTCGGGCGTCCCTCGCGGTCCCACGGGCCTGTGCCGACTGCGATCTGGGGTTCGCGTTCATGAGGCTTCGAGGTGAGCGCCACCCCGGCCAACACGGCACCGCGTCGACCGATGATCACGACGGGACGCTCCTTGCCCTGCGAGGGATCGTCTTCATACGCGATCCACGTCCACACCACCTCGCCCGGGTCGGGGTCACCATCGAGGCATGGCGAGTATTCGATCGCCAGGGGCGCATCTGCGCGTCGACCTTGACCTTGACCTTGACCTTGACCTTGACCTTGACCTCGGAGTTTGTCGGTCAGTCCCGAGATCAGGTCGGTCAGTCCACGTCGCATCGCACCAGATCCTCATACGTCTCGCGCCGAACCACCAGTCGTGCTGCGCCATCACGGACGAACACCACCGGCGGTCTGGTGAGTTTGTTGTAGTTGCTCGCCATCGAATACCCGTAGGCACCGGTGACAGGAGTGGCCAGCAGGTCGCCGGCTTGGAGATCATTCGGCAATGCAGCATCGAAGATGAGCACGTCGCCGCTTTCGCAGTGCTTGCCGACGAGACGGCCACGGAAATCGCGACCGGCGGTGGCCCGCGTCGGGGAGAATGCCTCGTAGCCACTTCCATACAACACGGGACGCGGGTTGTCGCTCATCCCACCGTCGACGGCAACATACGTACGCACTCCGGGGATGTGCTTCACCGAGCCGACGGTGTAGACGGTAACGGCAGCGGCTCCCACGATGGAACGGCCAGGCTCGACGCTGATCCGCGATGTGACACCTAACGACCGACATTGCTCGAGCAGGACACGACCCCATTCGGTGAGTGTGGGGGCCTCCTCGCCGCCGACGTAGGGCACGCCGAGTCCGCCGCCGAGCACAAGTTCTGGCAGATCGAGTGGCACTGCGAAGTGGGCCATCACCTCGGCAGCGCGCGCAAAGCTGTCGACGGCAAACACATTCGATCCGATGTGGGAATGAAGCCCGACCAGCTCGACCGCCGGCGACCGTCGGCATCGGTCGACCGCTGCAGCTGCAGCCCCATTCGCGAGGTTGAAGCCGAACTTCGAGTCATCCTGGCCCGTGGCGATGTACTCGTGCGTGTGCGCATGCACGCCCGGCGTGATCCGCAGGACTACCTTCGGCACAGGGAGTCCCTCACGATGGAGTTGTTCGAGACGGTCGAGTTCCTCGGCGCAGTCGACGACGATGTAGCGGACGTGTTCGGTGACTGCCGTTCGCAACTCATCGATGCTCTTGTTGTTGCCGTGCAAGGTGAGCGCATCGGCAGGTACCCCCGCGCGAAGGGCGACGAACATCTCGCCGCCGCTCGCGACATCGAGCAACATTCCTTCCTCATACGCCAGGCGGGCCATCGCCGTGCACAGGAACGCCTTTGTCGCGTAGACGGCGTTCTGATGTCCGAACGCGTCAACCGCTTCGCGGCAGCGGTTGCGGAGGTGCTGTTCGTCGTACACGAACAGGGGTGTGCCATACGTTGCGGCGAGTTCGGCGAGCGCGAGACCGCCGATCTGGACGGACCCGTCATCGGCAACGGTGGCCGTATCCGGTAGCAGGTTGAGTGGCATGCTGGTCACCCTGCATCACATCCGTTCGGGAGCATCGATACCGAGCAGGAACAGGCCCTGCGCCAGCACCCGCGCCGTGAGATCAGCAAGTGCCAGTCGGCTGTTGCGCAGTTCGTCGGTCTCGGCGCGAAGCACGGGACACGCGTCGTAGAACGTCGAGAAGCACTGGGCGAGCTCGAACAGATAGGTGCACAGCCGATGCGGTGCGAACCGTTCGGCGGTCTCGGCGACCGCTGCGTCGAACGCGAGTAGCCGCAACGCAAGGTCGCGTTCGGCCGGTTCACGGACGGTCGGCGCCGTGCTTCGTACTGAGGTTGGCGCGATGTCGGCCTTGCGGAAGATGCTCATAATGCGGGCGTGGGCGTACTGCAGGTACGGCGCGGTGTTGCCGTCCATCGCGAGCAGGCGGTCCCAGTCGAAGACGTAGTCCTTCACCCGGTCGCTGGCCAGATCCGCGTACTTGATCGCGCCGATGCCGACGGCCCGGGCCACCGCGGCGCGGGTCTCGACATCGAGGTCGGGGCCCTTGTCGGCCACGAACGCCGCGGCCCGTTCTACGCCCTCGTCGAGCAGGTCGACGAGCTTGACCGTCTCGCCGCTGCGGGTCTTGAAC
>JANYDH010000153.1 GCA_025359865.1 Actinomycetes bacterium
GAGATGTCGCTGGGCGACATCTCACGACCAAAGCTGTAAGGGGCAGGGCTGAACGGGGTTACAGGATCGTGCCGGTCTTGATCGGTGACAGGTCGCTGGCGACGAGCAGCTTGTTGCGCCAGTCGCGCACGATCCCGGCGATCGCTGTGTGCCACGCGATGACGTCGTCGTCGGCACCGCTACTGACGGACGCTTCGAACGCGGCCCAGGCCGCGAACGTGGGTACCGCCCAGATGATGATCACCTCCGAGTCGTGCACCAAGGCGGTCCTGTAGGCGCCGACGAGTCGCCATCCGAACCGGTCAGCGAGTGCGAGGCGATGTTGTTCGATCGCGTCGAGCACATCGCGAGCCTGCCCGGGTTCGCAGCTGATCTGCTCGTGGTAGTAGCACTCGCCGCGGACTCCGGTCTCGATCAACGTGTCGAGTGTGGGTGTGAAGTGTGCGGGGATCAAGAGCCGGTCGAGCCCTCCACTGCGGAGCTTCGCCGCTTCGGCCCACCAGTTGACGAGGTTGGCGTCTTGATGCTTGGCGTTGCCGAACTCGAAGCTGAGATGGTTCGCCACGCCGTCCCACCCGTCGCGGTACTCCCACAGGTTGGTGCTCTGCGGCCAACGCTCTGTCGAGCCCACGGTGGAGAACACGCCGATGCAGTACAACCGGCGCTCGGTGCGGGCGAGGTGGCCATAGTTTGCGGTCATGTGATGGTTGTATGCGGCGCGGCCCTGACCGATGATGTCGATGAACTCGTGGAGATAGATCCGGTCGTTCATCGGAACGGGTTGGTGGTCTCTTCCGGATTCGCAACTACCTCGGAGAACACCACCGATCCGCTGGCGTCAAGATGGACGATCACTGCATATGACCGTTCATTGGTGTCGAATACGCCGATACCCACGGCGCCCTCGACGACGTCGTGGCGCAGCGTCGACCCAACGGGAGCAAGCGTCGCCAATGCACCAGCCACGGCAAACCGGCCAGGCCCAGTGCTCGGCGGCGTCGGATGCGACTTGGTCAGCGGCAGCAGCGTGGTGTCGGCAGGCATCGATGCCGATCCTCCTGCTCTGAACCAGTCGATCACACACGCGGTCCAGGTCGGCTCGTAGAAGTCTTCCTCGGCTGACCACATCCCGACACCGGCATGGCTGAGGATCGTCAGGTTGGGAAAGCAGTACTCGGTTTCGCCTCTGCCGTCGGGAGCAGGCAGGTGGTTCCAGATCCAGAATGCCACCCGGTCACTCTCGATGATGCACCACTCAACCGAGAAGGTCATACACGCCACCGGTTCCATGGCGGAGAGGATCCACGTTTCGATCGCCGCCGAGCCATGGAACTGGCCGAGGCAATGCTCGGTGTAGACGGCATCGTCGGTGAACAGTGCGGCCCAGGCTGGCCAGTCGCGACCACGCGCACCACGATCGAGGAACGTTTCGAAGCCCTCGCGAGTCGCAGCCGTCGCCGCAGCCGCAGCCGCATCAGCACCGGTCATCGGCAGACCGTCGCGCCATCGACGAGCATCGACTCGCCGTTGACGAAGCTGGCCCGATCGCTGCCCAGCCACACCACGGCCTGAGCGATCTCGTCGGGTGAACCCATCGACTTGCGGCCGATACCCCGCGTGACCATCTTTTCGATGTCGCTGTTGCCCGCGATGAATCCGTCGATCATCGGCGTGCGTGTGGTACCCGGCAGCACGGCATTGACGCGAATGCCGCGGGCTGCGTACTCCTGCGCAGCGCACTTGGTGAGGCCGAGCACGCCGTGCTTGGCGGCGGTGTAGTGGGGGAGACCCGGTGCAGCGACCACTCCGGCGCCGGACGAGGTATTGATGATCGATCCGGAGCCTTGGATCACCATCTGTCGCAACTCGTATTGCATGCACAGGAACACACTGGTGAGGTTGGTGCCGATCATCTGCTGCCAATCATCGAAGGCGAGATCGGTGAACGCCGTGGGCATTCCTGACATACCCGCGTTGTTGTGGGCGATGTCGAGTCTGCCGTACTCGGCGACGACGTTGGCGATCGCGCCAGCCACCTGTGCCTCGACGGTGACATCGACCGTGTACGCACTGGCTGTGCCGCCTGCGGCCATGATCTCGCCAGCGACCCGTTCGGCCTGACCGCCATCGCGATCGAACACGGCAACCGTGGCGCCTTCGACTGCAAGCAGCCGGGCCGTTGCTTCACCGATCCCGCTGCCTCCGCCGGTGACCAGTGCAACTTTCCCATCCACGAGTCCCATGCGCAGACGGTATCTGATGGCGCGTCAGATGTCGTACAACAGGTACCGTACGGGACATGGGAGCATCCGCAGCGGGACCGACGTCGGTGGTCATCCGTCCGGAGTTCGACTCGGTTGCGCGGCCGTTCCATACCATCACCGACGAGCAGTGGGAGGCAGCGTGGGAGGCGCCGATGCGCGCCACGATCACCGAGATGCACGCCGCGTTCCACAGTGGCGCAAGGCGAATCGTCGTGGTGGTGCCGACGACCGCGATGTCGGGTGGGTCGTCGTACACCCACGTCGCCGCGACAGCGGAGGGAGTGAGGCTGCTGATGAAGTCGGCGGCGCGTCAGTGGGGCGTGCACGGGGTTACGGTCAACGCTGTTGCCGTAGGCCCGGCAGCGGTCCTTGACGATCCCGACATCGCCGGGAGCTCGTCACTCGCGCCACCGGCATTGTCGACAAGTGATCCGTCGGCGCTCATCGACTTCTTGTGCAGCGAGGCGGCTGGTGACGTGACGGGCCAGACCATCGTGGTCGACGGCGGGGTATGGATGTGAGCGGCCGGCTCGACGGCCGGGTTGCCATCGTTACCGGCGCCGGCCAGGGGGTTGGCGAGGGCATCGCCCGCAGGCTTGCCGCCGAGGGGGCACGGGTGATCGTGGCCGCTCGACGCGCTGCTACCGGTGAACCCGTTGCTGCCTCGATCGTTTCTGCGGGTGGAACGGCGGTGTGCGTCGAGACCGACGTCACCGACCGTGGAAGCGTCGCCTCGTGCATCGAGAAGACCGTCGACCGGTTCGGGGCACTGCATGTCATGATCCACAACGCGTTCACCGGAGCAATCAGCCACCGGTTGGAAGATGTCGACCTCGAGCGACACTGGACCGCCATGTCTCGCACCGCGGTCTGGGGATCGTTCTATTGTGCACAACTCGCCTACCCGCACCTGATCGGCGTAGGTGCGCGCGGCCGACTGATCTTCGTGACCTCGCCATCGGGTGTCGAGGGCAGCGCCAACATTCCGCTGTACTCACCGGTCAAAGCTGCGCAGCGAGCGATGGCCAAGAGTCTCGCTCGCGAGTGGGGTCATCACGGTATCACCAGCAACTGCATCGCCCCAGTGGCCGGTAGTCCGGCGCTCGTCACCGCGTTCGATCGCAACCCTGCGCTCCGTGCAGCGATCGAGGCGCGTACACCGTTAGGCAGAGTGGGTGACATCACCGACGACATCGGTTCGGTCGCACTGTTCCTCGCCAGCGATGATGCCAGCTATGTGACCGGGCAGACCATTGTCTGCGACGGTGGATCGTTCCTGGGCCTGTGAGGTCTCGGTTGATGAGAGTTGGAGGCTTTCGATGATTCGACTAATCACCCTGCTGAAGCGCAAGCCCGGCACGACCCACGAGCAGTTTCTGCGGCACTGGTTCGACGTACATGGCCCGCTCATCGCGACCAGTTCGGCGGCCAAGTACGCGCTGCGCTACGAACAACATCCCACTGCTTGGCCCTCGGCCGACAGCGGTGAAATAGAGCCTGACTGGGATGGTGTCACCATCCAGGAGTTCGAGTCGGTGCGGTCGTTCTGGGCGCACACCACCGAGCCCGACTTTCCGGCGATGCAGGTCGACATCGCTCGGTTCCTCGACACGTCCGCACTGCAGTGGACCCTGACCGAGGTACCGACCGTCGTGATCGATCGCCGATGAGCAACCCGGTCGTAGTCATCGGCGGAGACGCAGTCGCGGCGGGGGATGCGCCTGTGCTCCGACAGCTCGCGATGCAGCGACGGGTCGGGATGTTCAACACGTTCGCCGCCAAAGGGTTGTTCGCCTGGAACGATCCCGCCCACCTCGGCACGATCGGATTGCAGGCGGACGACTTGGACTTGGCAGGCATCAGCGACACCGAGGTGTTACTCGTCGGCGTTTCCGACGATGAAATCGGACGTGATTGGCTTCGCTCGGTCGGCGCGCTCTGGCGCGATGTGACCGTCGCCGAGCTCGATGCGTCGCTGGTGGTCAACGAGGTGCCGACGCCGCGGCCTGCGCTCTACGAAGCACTGGCGGCGGTGTGTGGACCGATGTATACGTCGGATGCTGTGCCGATGAACCCGGCCCGAGCCGCAGCCGATCTTGCCGCATGGTTGCCGGATGGCGGCGTCGTACAGGCCCGTCGTGACGTAGCCGGCTTCTGGTTGGGTCGAACGTTGCCCACCCGAACGCTGGGGAGCATTCGGTTCGGTCCAGACAGCGCACAGCACGCGGCTATTCACATCGTCAGCGACCATCCCACCGCCGACCATCCCACCGCCGACCATCCCCACGCCGACCATCCCCACGCCGACCATCCCCACAACATCGTGGAGGTCTGGTCGGCCGACGGGCCGTTGCTCACTGCGGGCGAACGGATCGCACGCCTGCAACGTGCCATAGAGGGCCGCGATGGTGCAGTACTGCAGTTGGGCATCGACGTCGGCGCCCTTGACGCGTTCGTTGCCGTGGCCGGTCGACCACTGTGGCCGCGCCTCGCGGGTTTCGTCGTGTAGAGCCGACCTTTGGCGTTGGGCTGTCATTGACAGCAGCCCAACGCCAAAGCTCAGCGGTGGTGCGACGTGGAGTCGCGAAGTGCAGAACGAGATGGCATTTTCACGCGTTTTGTTCGTCACTTCGCCCTTGGCTGCACATCGGCACAGTTGGGGGTTCGGGTTTCCGCCGTGTCGAGCTCGCCACACCACTCACATCACCGAGGTCGGGCCGGGGTGCCGCCACACCGCACCTACATTTTGCGACAGCCTGCTGAGAACAGCCCAACGCCAAAGGTCGGCCGGTGGCGGCGCTGAGTTGGCCGAAGCCGGCAGTGGACCCGACTATCTGACGGGTCGTCAGATTCGGCTACGGTCGTGAGATGATCCCGCAGATCGAATTGGGTACGTTGTTGTTCACATTGGTCGAGCCGCACCGCGGCCACGAGGTCGAGTACAACCGGTGGTACGAGCACGATCACTTCTATTCGGGCTGCATGGTTGGTGCCAATACGTTTGCCGGTGACCGATTCGTGGCCACGCGGCGTCTCAAGGATCTGCGCTATCCGGCGGCGTCGCCGATGACGCCCGATCCGTCCACCGGTTCGTTCCTGGCGATCTACTGGGTATTGAAGGGCCATCACGACGACTGGAACCGTTGGAGCGTCGACAACGTGATCCAACTTCATCAGCAAGGTCGAATGTTCACCCAACGCGACCACATCCACACTGCGCTCTACGACCATTCGTGGTCGATTCAACGCGGCGAGCACACCACCTCGATCGAACTCGCCCTCGACCGCGGCTATCCCGGCCTGGTTGTCAACGTCGGCGAGTTGTCCGAGGGGGCCACGTTCGACGACCTGCAGGCGTGGACGCAAGGCTGGGCAGACGGTGCCTTCGACACGACGTGGGGTCCAGATCTGATCGGTGCTTCCCGGCCGCTGCCGTTGCTTGCCGACGCCCCGGCCGATGTGCCGCGTGTGGCTAACGCCGATCGCCGGTTCGTACAGTTGCACTTCCTGGATCACGACCCAGAGGTGGATTGGGCCGATGGTTGGGCGCAGTTCGGTGCGCAGTTGAACGCCAGTGGGGTGGCAACCCACCTGTGGACCGCGCCGTTCAACCAGACCGTGTTCGGCACCGACCGCTACACCGACGAGTTGTGGTGAGTGCGATGGCCGACCTTGCTCCGATCACCGGCAAGCGAATCCTCGTCACCGGAGTGACCGGGTGGGTGGCGGGTCCGGTTGCCGCCAGCCTTGCAGAGCAGGGTAATACCGTGTTCGGTGTCGCCCGTTTCCGCGATGCCGAGGCACGGGCCAAGGTGCAACAGTCCGGTGTCGAGCCGGTCATGGTCGACCTCACCGCCGACGACTTTTCCACCGTGCCCGACGAACTTGACCTCGTGTTGCATTTTGCCGTCGCCAAGGCCGACAACTTCGACCTCGCGTTTCGGGTGAATGCCGAGGGATCGGCAGACCTGATGGAGGCTGTCGCCCAGCGCAGCCCACAACTGAGCGCGTTCTTCCATTGTTCGTCCACAGCGGTGTACGCGCCGGTACACGGCTCACCGCGCAAGGAGACCGATCTACTCGGCGACAGTCATCGACCGATGCCTGGTATGCCGACGTATTCGATCTCCAAGATTGCGGCCGAGGTGCTCGTGCGTCACACCTCGCGCCGCCTCGGTATCCCCACAGTGATTGCCCGCCTCAACGTTCCCTACGGCGACAACTACGGGTGGATGTTGTTCCACCTGATGATGATGGAGCGCGGCATGGCGGTGCCGGTCCACGTCGATCAGCCGACGGACTACGCGCCGATCCACGCTGACGACATCGCGCGCAGCCTGCCATACCTGTTGTCTCTGGCGTCGGCACCCGCCGAGATCGTCAACTGGGGTGGCGACGAGATCGCCTCGGTCGAGGACTGGTGCGTCGAACTCGGCCGGCTCACCGGGCTTACACCGACGTTTGCGCCTACCACCGCCACGATCGCGTCGATCGTGCCAGACCTCACCAAGTTGCACGACACGGGGTTCCGGTCACGCGTCGGTTGGCGCGAAGGCATGCGCAGGCAGGTCACCACATCGCGGCCAGACCTGTTGAGGGCCTGAGTCGTGCGGATCGGTTTGACGATCTTCCTCACCGATCGAACGATCGGTGCCGTGGAGTTGGCCCGCGAGGCCGAGGCCCGCGGGTTCGCGTCGTTGTGGTTCCCCGAGCACACCCATATCCCTGTGAGTCGTCGCACCCCTGCACCGACGGGTGATGCCGAGTTGCCCGAGGAGTACCTCCGTTGCCTCGATCCGCTGGTGGCGCTCACCGCTGCCGCAGTGGCGACGTCGCAGTTGGTCGTGGGGTCTGGAGTATCACTGGTCGCTCAGCACCACCCGATCGACTATGCCAAGGCGTGGGCGACGCTTGACCTCGTGTCGGCGGGCCGGGCCAGGTTCGGGGTCGGCTTCGGGTGGAACGTCGAGGAGATGGCCAGCCACGGCGTCGTGTACGCCACACGGCGGGAACAGGCTCGCGAGCATGTGTTGGCGATGCACGCCCTGTGGTCGATGGACGAGGCGTCGTTCAGTGGCCGCTACGTCGATTTCGAGCCGGCGTATAGTTGGCCCAAGCCCGTGCAGCAACCGCGGATTCCCACCCTGATCGGTGGTGGTGCCGGCCCGAAGATGTTCGCGAACGTCGCCGAGTGGGCCGATGGGTGGCTACCGATCGGTGGTGGCGGACTACGTGATGCGCTACCCGCGCTGCATGCGGCGTGGGCCGAAGCTGGACGCGCCGGAGCACCGCAGGTGATTCCGTTCGGCACTGTTCCGTCTCAGCAGAAGCTCGCCTACTACGAGTCGATCGGCTGCGCCGAAGTAGTGCTCCGGGTGCCCTCCGTGGGCCGTGACGAGGCATTGTGCACCCTCGATTCGTACGTCACGCACGTCGCCCGCTGACCGCCACTGTTGAATCCGGGCCCGCCCCCGCCCCTGCCCTGCTTTGTGAGCTTCCGGCAGTCCAGCCTGCACCGAAACTCACAGAGCGTTTGGTTTGTGAGTTTCCGGCAGTCCAGCCTGCACCGAAACTCACAGAGCGTTTGCTTTGTGAGGTTCCGGCGGTTCAGCCTGCACCGAAACTCACAGACCGGCTCGGGTAAGGCGTCGGGTCAGACCATACCGATCTTGGCGGCGAGCAGATCGCGGTGCATGATCAGGCCCTCCGGATCATCGGGCAATGCTCGGTTGCCGTACGCCGCATCGCGTGATGAAGTCCGCAATGAGATGACCGCGAACCGGGTGGCGGCATATGTGACATACCAGTCGAGATCGGCGATCGGTCGACCGCCTGCCGCGACGTAGTCGGCGTGCACATCGTCGGGCAGGCAGAAGTCGGGAAAGCCGGGTAGCTCGAACACCACGCTCAGGCTCTGGAAAAACTGGTGCAGCAGGATCAGCCAGCCGACGTCGACGCCTGCCGGGCCGAGGTTGACCATCTCCCAGTCGAGCACAGCGGCGGGTCTCGTCCCGTCGAACAAGATGTTGCCGGGGCGGGCGTCGCCCCAGTTCAGCACCGTTGGCCCGGGATCTGCCGGGCGATGGGTGTGGAGCCATTCGATGGCCGCGTCGATCAGCGGAACCGGTTGATCTCCGAACGCCCACCCGATGCGGGCCCATTCGTAATAGCTCTCCAGTTCGGCCAGTTGCCGGCTGAGCGATTCGAGGCCCGACTCGCCGACCGGACCGATGCTCGATGCATCGACGACCGCCAGGTCGAGCGCATGCAGCCGGGCCAGAATCGACGCGGACTGTCGTTGTAGTTCGCGCTGCTCATCGGGATTCATCGCATCGAGGAAGCTGCCGCCGAACACGTATGGCGGCATGTCGGGCAATGCTCGACCGTGAACCCGGCGCATCACGATGAACGGCGCTCCGAGGTGGCGGTCGTCGTCTTCGACCCAAGGCACCTCGGGCACCGGTACGTCGCTGTGCGCGCCGACGAGTCGCATCGCGGCAGCCTGCTTGGCAAGGTCGTACACCTGGAACACCGGCCAGTCGTCCATGTCGGGTCGCACGCGGGCGACCATCTGCTCGGTACGGCCATCGTGGGTGAGATCGAACAACAGCGTCTCACTCGACATTCCGGTGCCTTCCGGGATCGAGACGTCGCCAACGGTGGCATCGTGGCCAAGCGTGGTAGTGAACCACTGCTCGAGCGCAGCACGCAGCTGTGCAGGATCGCGTTTGGATGGCAGCGGCACGTGGGCTCCTACGGATGTCTCAGCGAATGTACAGCAGGTGCTCGAACCGGTCGGCGAGCAGCCATCCGGTCGAGGTGCGGACGACCTTGTCGGTGTAGTACCCGCACGCCTCCATGAACGTCGGTGCGTCGCCTGGGATGCGCATCACCATCTTGTAGAGCGACCGCACAGCGGCCGTGTCGTCGCCCGTGAAGTCGATCACCACGTTTCCGGTGTGGGAGATCGAGACATCGAACATCGACATCGTCGGCTCGAGCCAGGCGGCTGCCTCGGCTGGCGTTCCGGCAACACCTCCCGCCGTGGTGTAGTCCGCGTGGGCATCGGGCGTGAAGCATGCCTGCCAGGCGGTCCAGTCCTTGTCGGCAATTCCCCAGGCGTAGCGACACAGCAGCTCGCCGATCGCGAGCCGGTCGGCGGTGTGTACATCGGTCATGTGCGTACCGTAGCCAATGCGTGCGTCAGACCGGAAGGGCAAGCAACGCGCTCTCGGGAATCACGCTCACATGCAGGTCGGGTACCGGGAACGCGAACTCGGGGTACGAGCGCTTCGCTTCGCGACGGTACCGAGTGGTCGAGTGCTCAGGGTCGCGGTCGAACTCGGGGATGACGTGCTTGCCGAACAGTTCGATGCATTCGATGATCTCGTCCTGCTCGAAGCCTTCGTTCGGGAGACCGAACACGAGTTGGTCGCAACCAACGGTGGAGTAGCGCTGTACCTGTTCGGCCACCTCGTCGGGTGTGCCGCACAGCAGAAACCCTGCCTCGATCAGGCCGTCGAGCATCGACTCGTCAGGAATCGCAAACGGCGGCTGTGGCCACACAGGATGCCCAGCCTTCTTCGGCATGGTGTCGTGGTACATGCACACCATCGAGTACAGGTAGCCGCGTCCGCGACTCAAGGCGATCTGACGTGCCCTCGCCCGGTCTTCGAGACAGATGACAGCATTCGTCATCATGATGTTGTCGTTCTTGAACTGGCCGATGATTTCGGTGGGGTTCTGAATGGCTTCCTTGTAGGCGTCGATCCGCCCCTGCAGGGCGAAGATCGGCTCGAAGTTGAACGCGATAGCGCCAAGACCCATCGATCCGGCCTTGGTGAATGTCTCGGGGTTGCCGCACGCGACCCACATCGCCGGATGCCCGATACCCCATGGCTTGGGCAGGATGTTGTGCGGGGCCGGCACGCTGAAGTGCTTGCCTTCGAAACTGTAGTCGCGCTGCTCCCACATCCGTGGGATCTGATGGATCACTTCGTCCCACATGCTCTTGGTTTCATCGGTGGTGAGACCGTTGAACGTGGAGACCTCATGGCTGCCTGCGCCGCGGCCGGTACCGAACTCGTAGCGACCCTCGGTGATGTGATCGAGCATCGCGGCCCGCTCGGCATAGCGCACTGGGTGCTCTTTGGTCGTGGGGAAGCTGACGATGCCTGATCCGAGGTGGATCTGCTCGGTCTGCCCGGCGACGTAGCCCATCATCACCTCAGGCGCGGAGAGGTGGCTGTACTCGGTGAGGGCGTGGTGCTCGCCGAACCAGGCGTACTTCCAATTGAATTTGTCGGCGTGGATCGCGTAGCCGGCCTCGCGCATCAGCGCGGTGTGCTCGCTCTGGGTGTCGTGGGCGGCGGGCCCGGGGATGTAGCCGTTGAGAAAGAGCCCGAATTCCATCGAGCTAATGTATGCCATTAGAACGACGAAGTCAACGATCCATCGCTCATCCGACGTGCGGCCCGAGGATCGAGACGAAGCTGACCATCTCGCCGGGATAGCCGCCAAGGTTGTGGGTGAGCGCGAGGGGCCGAGCCCGTTGCGTGATCCCGGCAATCTGGCGATCGGCGGGCGCTTCGCCGCGGAGTTGCAGCCAGGCCTCGAACATCATCCGCAGGCCTGACGCGCCGACCGGGTGCCCGAACGACTTCAGCCCGCCGTCGGAGTTGACCGGCAGAGCGCCATCGAGGTCGAACCGGCCGTCGAGCACCTGGCGCCACGCGGCGCCGCGTGGGCAGAATCCGAGGTCTTCCATGAGCACCAACTCGGTGATCGTGAAGCAGTCGTGCACCTCGGCCATCGCGATCTCGGTAGCCGGATCGACGACGCCAGCTTGGGCGTAGGCGTCGGCGGCGCACGCAGTGATCTCGGGAAACGTGGTGTAGTCGTAGGCCGGATCGGTGAGCCCGGAGCCGTTTCCGGCTACGAACGACAAGGCCTTGACGTACAACGGTGTATCGGTGAATCGAGCTGCCTGGTCGGCACGACAGACGATGGCAGCAGCGGCCCCGTCAGCAACGCCAGCACAGTCGAACACCCCGAGATCGCCGGCCACTTTCGGTGATCTCAGAATGGTCTCGGTCGATACCTCTTTGCGGAACTGGGCCCGAGGATTGCGCGCCCCGTTGTGATGGTTCTTCGATGCGATGTGCGCCATCGCCTGGCGCATCGTGTCGGCATCGACGCCGTAGCGGCGGCCGTAAGCAGGGGCCACCATCGAGAACATCGCGGCAGCGGTGAGCGTGCGACCGGTGCCGTCGTTGGGCGGCGGCACAGCATTCAGGCCCTGGAAGCCGGAGTCCTTCGTCTTTTCTACCCCGACGGCCATCGCCACGTCGTACGCACCGCTGGCAACGCCGTAGCAGGCCTGGCGAAGTGCTTCGCTGCCTGTGGCACAGTAGTTCTCCACGCGGGTCACCGGCTTGCCGATGAGTTGAAGTGGGCGGGCGAGAGTGATGCCGCTCATGCCGCCTTGCGCAGTGCCGAGCCAATAGGCGTCGACATCATCCTTTGCGACACCTGCAGAGGTGAAACACTCGTTGGACGCCTCGATGATGAGGTCGTCGAGGCCCTTGTCCCAATGCTCGACGAAGTTGGTGCAGCTCATCCCGATGATGGCGACACGGTCGCTGATGCCATGACTAGCCACGCACCGGCCTCGCTTTCCAGAAGTAGTTGGGAAGTCCGTCCTGCACGTAGAGGCGGCGGAACGTGGGCTCGACCCGGATGCCGATCGCAATCTCCGCGACGTCACAGTCGCACACCTCGATCGGTAGTCGGCCGCCGCCATCGAAGTCGACGACGGCGAACACGATCGGTGGGCTCGGCGAGTAGGCGACGTGGTCGATGGTGAACGTGGCCACGGTGCCGACGGTGTTTGCCATCGGTTGCGAGTCCATGTCGTCGGTGTGCTTACCGTCGGCCGACACACGTTGGGGCGGCATGTAGACCTGACCGGTCTCGCGGTCACGACTGGCGACGAATCCGAACTTCCAGGCGTCGGACCTGGCGGCCGCAGTGGCCGAGATTCGAGCTGGCTCGGGCCGGCGTGGCGGCTCGACCGAGAGATTGCCGCGCCAGGACAGAAACCGACCGTACGGCAGCGGTGCGCCGGCGGATGCCTGACCCTCGACAGTGGGGGCCGACCGGTGGTTCGTGAGTGCCGCCGTCGTGCGTAGGAGAACGACATCGGCCCCGTCGGCCAGCGAGACGAGCGCCACGATTTGCCCTGGACCCGACTGCTCGAGCAGGTCGGCGAGCGACAGGGCCGGCTGAGCCGCGCCGCAGACGCCGATCGTGGATGAACGAGCGTCGATCACTCTCGTCGCACCGAGTCGCGCAGCAAGCGATGCACGGATACGGGCGGTGGGGGCGGTGACCACGACTGAGGTCACGTCGGCCGCGTGGATCTGTGCCGAGGCGAGTGCCGTTGTCCAGGCTTGCTGACCGAGTCGGCCATAGGTGAGTTCAGCGAATCGTTCGTCCCAGACCTTGGTGCGGGTTTCGCCAGGCGATCGCCACCGGTCGACGAACTCTTCCGTAGCGCTGGCGGTCGCAATGACTTCGGCAACCACCGGTGACGATGGCGTGTCATCTCCGAACAGCAGAGCCGCACCGGCATCGCCGCCGGCCGACTCCTCGGCTGAGCCGGCCCATCCGCTGCGAATGTCGGCCGATGCGACGAGGACGGTTCCCGTGCCGTGTGCCGCCATCATGATGCCGCCCATCGCAGATCGCGTGCTCTGTCCGAGGTCGATCGCGAGCGCGCTTGCCGACATTCTCAGCGCGGCATGGATAACGGTGGCGTTGGTCTTGTCGGCGTAGGCAGGAAATGACGTCGCGAACATGAGCATCTCGGCGGCGACTGCTCCTGGCACTCGACGAGCGGCCTCGACGGCCATGGTGGTCGAGTCCTCGTCGTAGCTCGCAACGGTGCGAGTGCCCTTGCCGCCGCCTTGGCCGACGAACGCAGCGATCTCTGTCCGGTCGAGTCGGCGGTGGGGTAGGTAAGTTCCCCAACCCAGGATTCCTCGCATTCCGGCAACGCTACTGGCCGAGTGCGCGTTGTGACGCAGCGTCAGATCTGAGCGCCAGCGATCAGGGTGGACCTTCGATCGGACGGTTTGTCCAACCACCGCGAGTGCTGCGAAACCATCCTCCAGCGGCAAGCGTTCCGCCATCGACCGGGATCGTATGACCCGTGATGAATGACGACTGATCGGATGCCAGGAACAGTGCGGCATGGGCTTGATCGAGCGGTGTGCCGACGCGGCCAGCTGGAACCCATGTCGGCCACAAGTGTTCTTGCTCCTTGGTGACCCAGCGCGAGTATGGAACCTGGAGGCTCTCTGTGACGTCGGGGGCGATGCCATTGACCCTGATGCCACTGCTGCCGACCTGGAGCGCGAGCGACTTGGTGAACTGGATCACGGCGGCCTTCACCGCCCCGTACACCGGGTCGGGCGGGTAGCCCCGGAACCCTTCCACCGACGACACGTTGACGATCGCGCCGCTCCCTTGCGCGATCATCGACGGGAGCAGCGCACGCGTCATCCGCAGCACATGCAGGAAGTTGATCTCGTACAAGCCCTGCCAATCCTGCTCGCGGCTGCTCGCGAACTCTCCCGACCGCGGCAGGTAGTGGCCGACGTTGTTGACCAACACATCCACCCGCCCGTGTGCTGCGATCACAGCGGTGTGCACCTCGGCCGCGCTATCCGCGAGCAGCACGTCGACCGCAAGAGCGGTCGCGGCACCGCCCGTTTCTTCGATGTTTCGCTGTGTCGCGGTCGCACGCGCCGGGTCACTGTCGACGATCACGACGTGTGCGCCGTGCTCCGCAAACAATGTGGAGATGGCACCGCCGATCCCGCCGCCACCGCCAGTGACGACCGCCACCCGTCCAAGCAGAAGTTGACTCTGCGGTAAGGGGCCTGGTGTCGGCGGATCAGTCACCATGTAGTGCCCCACAGGCCGACGAGGTCGTCGAGCCATTGCCGAACGTTGGAGGTCTCGCGCACGAATGCCGACATCGGAACAATCACGTCGGTCGCCCCCGCAGCGGCGACCTCCCGTGCCGCTGCGACCGAAGCGGCGAGATCGAATCCACGCTCTGCCCTCACCAATGGTGCCGCTGCCCGAACGCGGAGCTCGCCAGGATCGCGGCCGGCCACCTCGAACCGTTCGCGCAGCATGTGCACGCCGCTGCGGACGTCGTCGACCGAGGCGCCCATGATCGGGATCCAACCGCAGCCGAGGTGAACGATGCGGTGCACGTTGCGCGTTCCAAGTGTGCCGGAGAACCACACCGGTGGCCCGCCCGGCTGGGCAGGTTTCGGGTCGCACCAGATTCGGTCGAAGTTGATCGTCGGCGAGGCGAACGATGCCGGGCTTTGGGTCCACAGCGCCTGGCACGCGCCGATCGTGTCGTCGAGGATTTGTCCGCGTCGTGAGAAATCGAGTCCCATCGACTCGTACTCCTCCGGTTGCCAGCCGACACCGACGCCGAGGTCGAACCGTCCACCCGCGATCACATCGAGCGTCGCCACTGTCTTCGCCAGCAGTGTGGCGGGTCGTAGTCCCGCAATCAGGATGCCGGTGGCCACTCGTGCGTGGTGCGTTGCACCGATGATCGCTGTAGCCAGAGTGAGCGGCTCGGCCCACGGTGCGCCCTGGGCGAAGTTGAACGGGCCCCACGCGTATCGGTCGAAACGCTCGCCCATCACGACGTGATCGACGACCACGATGGTGTGCACGCCAGCCTCGTCACACTGTGCTGCGATGTCGACCAGTTGCCCCAACTCTGCGCCGACCATGTGACCCCCAACCGGAAGCGTGACGGCAAGGTGGGGGGTAGCCGTCACGAGTTCCGAACGTACCAGTTCCGCCGTTCGGGGACGACCTTTGGCGTTGGGCTGTTGCTAGC
>JANYDH010000044.1 GCA_025359865.1 Actinomycetes bacterium
GACGCTGCGAGGACACGGAAGGGGCGGGCGGAGTCGATGATCGCGTCGCTCGATGTACCGGGGTACAGCGACATCACATTGATCGGGCAAGGTGGCCTCGGCGAGGTCTACCGAGCGCGGCACGCCTCCACGGGTGGAACCGTGGCGTTCAAGCTGATCCGCAGCAACGGAGACCATTCGACGGTCCGTCGTCGTGTCGAACGAGAAGTCGCTGCGTTGGTCCAGCTCAAGGGTCATCCGTTCGTCGTGCAGATCGAAGAGGTCATCCACTCGTCGTACGGACCGATCGTCGTGATGGAGCTTGCGGCGAGCGGCTCGATCGTCGATCATGTCAAAGCGCGCGGACGATTGACGGTCGCCGAATACGTGCTCATCACCGAGCATGTTGCGGTTGCACTTCGCGATGCCCACGCACGCGGGATCATCCATCGCGACGTGAAGCCTCACAATCTGTTGATCGGTGACTTCGGACAAATCAAGGTCTGTGACTTCGGCATCGCCGCGCTCGTTCGCGAGAGCGCTGTCGACGACCGCACCAGCGCTCTGTCCTACCGGTACGCTAGCCCTGAAGAACTCCAGGATCGCGACGATGTCGGTCCGGCCGCTGACGTGTACTCGCTCGGAGTCACGATCCGCCACCTGGCAACGGGGAGTCCGGTGCGCAGCACAAATCCGGCTGAACCCCAGAACTGGTTGGAACGACTCGATCCGGCCGACACCGAAGTCGCCCGTCAGATGTGGGGCCTCGTCTCCCTGATGACGGCGCCGGAACCGTCAGATCGACCGACGATGGCCGGAGTCCTCGAATCGTGCGAAATGATCGCTCGCCAAGCAGGCGGATGCCGTCTTCGTCAGCTACAGATCTCGTTGACGCCTGACGTGTCCGACACTGTCAAGTCGAAGCCACTTCACACAGAATCCGTCATCGATCCCAACGGATTCGACATCACCCACAAGCGCCCGGGGGGCGATTCGCGGCCGTTGAACTCGAATCCTGTCGCCTCGACGATGCCTCCGCAAACGCCGTCCGATCTCCCGCGACCGAATCTAGGCCCGACGAAATGGTGGTAGTGGCATGACGACGAACTTGTCCAAAGGTGGGTCGCGCTGGCCGACCGGCACGGACTATGCGCGTGCAATCCAGAACGCCGAAATAGCGTTCTCCGACATGCATCTCAAGGCGTCGTCAGTCGCCGCCAACACAATGGGGATGCCCCTCGTCGCATCCGGCCAGAACGCGGTCGTCTTCCTCCTCAGCGCGCAGGGAAACGACCAGGCCGTTCGATGCTTCACGACGCCGCCGACCGATGGCTCGCGGCGCTATCAGGCTCTGACAAGCCACCTGGCCACCTCGCCTCCAACAGCAATGATCGCGGCACGGTGGCTCGATGACGGCATCCGAGTCGACGACAATCCGTGACCGGTCGTCGTGATGCCGTGGGTCGAAGGCAAACCGTTCAACCGCGTCGTCGAAGACCTCGCCGACGATCAGGCTGCGTTGGGCCGCATGGCCGACGCCTGGGTTGGCATGGTCGTCGAGTTGCAAGCAGCCGACGTGACGCACGGTGATCTCCAGCACGGCATTGTCCTCGTGCGAGATGACGGAGAGTTCTGCCTGGTCGATCTCGATGGATCGTGGGTGCCGACGATGCCGGTCGGCGCACCTGATGAGACCGGCCATCCGAACTACCAGCACCCCCGTCGTAGCACCGCACAATGGGCGCGCTACGGCGATTCTTTCTCGGCCCTTCTGGTCGAGACCGGCCTCCGCGCCCTGGCCGCCGACGCCTCGTTGGAACGGTTCCTCACTGGCGAGAACGTGATCTTCAATCGCCAGGATCTGTTGGACACGAACCGCGAGTTGTGGACCGCGCTCGAAGGTTCTCCAGACCCTGAAGTCGTTCGGTTGGTCGGCGTCTTGAAAGCTCGCACCGCGAATCATCCGGACACATCGATGCTGCCATTCACCGAGCTACGCAACGGACAAATCGCCGCTCCGTCGCTGCCGACATTCGGAGCCGTCGGATCCTCGCTCCCCTCGCTCGGCGGGGCTGCAAATACGTCAGACAACTCGTGGTGGCAGGGATCAGCCGGTAGTGCTCCAAGTGTTCTGGCGCCACTGTCGAGACTTCCCCTGACCGGATCGACCGCACCGTCGCCGGCAACCACGGCCGCTGCAGCAGCTGCGCCCGTCACAACCCTCATCACCAGTGCTCCTGCCTCGAGCGTCGAGAAGCCCGACAAGGCGGTGGCAACCGCTGCGAACTCGTCCGCAGCAATCGCAGCACCCACATCCAGCGGCAAGCGCGGGATCGGTGCCTTGCTCGGCAAGGATGCCGCGACCTCAGGTGCAGTCGGTGGTGGTGTGGCTGCCCTACTCGGTTCCGTCATCGCCGGCATCATCAACCTCGCGCTGCCGGACACTGCGAAAACGGTCGTGTTCATCGGACTCGTGCCGTTGCTGATCGGTGCATTCGTCGTCAGTTGGCAGGCAATCGTCGCCGGGGCCTACCAGGCGGCTCGTCGGCGAGCCGCTATCGGCAGCGGCCTCGGTGCGGCTGCGGGTTTGGTCGCGCTGTTGCCCGCCAACCTAATCTACCAAGGTGCCAACCGAGTCACGGATGCCGTCAAGGTTTTAGGCACCACTCTTTCGCAGCTGTTCTACTACCAGAACCCATTGCGGTCTGCATTTGCCTGGATGATCGTGGCCGCTTTGGTGGGGGTCCTGGTGGGGGCGTTGAACGGTCTGAAAGCCTCGTTCGCCGCAGGTCTCGGCGGCGCCGTTGCCGGCTTCCTCGGCGGTCTTCTGTTCGGAGCGAAGGTTGCCGAGTTCCAGGGTCATCAGCTTCTCGTCCGGGGCCTCGACCCATCGACCATCGTGATCGTCACGGCGATCGGCGTGGTGATCGGTTTCGCCGTCGGGGCTACGACCAAGGCCGTGAGTCGCGGTCAATTGACCATCATCGAAGGTCGACACCAGGGGATGGAGACGCTGCTGCCGGCCAAACGCGGCACGATCGGTTCCGCGTCGAACAACACCCTCGTGTTGGTCGGCGATAACGCTGTTGCCGCGAATCACGTCGCGATCGACCTGACCGGAACACATCCGAACCTGATGGTGGACGCTGCACACGACCCGATCAGGGTCAACGGCATCGAGACCAAGAAGGCCGAGCTCAAAGACGGCGACGCGTTGACGATCGGCGCATCTTTCGTGCGCTTCGAGTGGAAGGGCAATGACGCCTGATGAACATCAACGAGCGCAATCGGATCATGGTCACGATGACAGCCGTCTTCGCCGTGATCGGCCTGGTGTCGTTCATCCTGGCGATCCGCAAGGACAGCAACACGACGGTCGCTCCACCGACCACCGCCGCTTCGGTAGAAACGTCCTCGTCGGCTTCGGTAGAAACGTTCTCGTCGGCTCCGAAGGGCACGACACCGACAGCATCGTCGGCTATAGCGACCACTCGGCTGACTATCATTGTTGACGATAATTACTCAAAACATTTGGCCTCTAGGGGCTCTCCGCAGGATTGATTACTCGTTTGGTGTGGTGGCGGCGGCGAGGGTGTAGTTCCAGTCACCGTGCCAGTCGTGGCGGGTGAGGGGTAGTGCTGCCATTTCGGTGTCACTGATCTTGGCGCCTTTGGCGTAGTGCTCCATGTCGCGTTCGGCTCTGATGGTGAGTCCGGTCTCGGTGGTGGTCGCGGCGACCAGCTCGATGATGGTGCGGTAGGAGCTCAGTGGCCGACCGCGCCAGTTCATCGTGATGAACGAGAACATGCGGTGCTCAATCCGGTTCCATTTCGAGGTGCCG
>JANYDH010000056.1 GCA_025359865.1 Actinomycetes bacterium
ACATTGGACGACATTGGCTGTACTGTCGAGATCTCCACACCTGCCCTGAGTAGGTCAAACGACACCCGTCAGTACCGGCTGACATGGGCTGAAGCCGACTCTTAATCCGCAGGTTCTGGGTTCGAAACCCAGGGGGCGCACAGCAAGGGAGCAGATCAGAGGGCATCCGAAAGGATGCCCTCTGATCTTGCTGAGCGATGCCGAGATCGCAGCGCGCTTCGTGGAGTGGCTGGGCGGCTTCGACGGTGTCCCTGTCGTTCGGCTTTCGGTCAGCGCTCCGGACGAGCTGCGGAGCGCATACGCCGTCCAGGACGTCTGATCACCAACGTTGACGTCAACGAACCGATGGCAAGCGCTGGGTTCAGAGGGTCAGGTTCGCTCGGCCGGATACCACGGCCACCCATCGACCTCGTCGCTGAGGACAGGCCGGCGAAGTCTCGAATCTCGGCGAGGACGTCGGCGAGGTCCAGGTACGCCCGACCACCCGGCGTGTCCCGCGACGGCACGCTCACAGCAGCGCATCCAGGGCGCGCTGCAAAGGTGTGGCGGCTCGTGGAAACTGCTGGGCCATCGCCAGCAACTTGCCCGGTTGCGCTCCCCGGCCTTTCAACCACCGGCGCAGCGCTTCATAGGCCTGTTCGTGTCCTTCAATGCCGCGCATCTGGAACGCATCGATGATGCTCCGTTCCGGCGAGTAGAGGCCGATGCGAAGGTGATCGTCGAGAGCAATCGTCTCCCGACCGATCTCGAACGTGTCCGCATCGAAGAAGTGCCAATGGATCGTCGAGGGCGTGGCAGGCCGACGGTGGGCGCGAGGGATAGCGATGTCCGTCAGCGACGGGATGACATCCGACAAGCCATGACGGACGAGGGCCGTCCCCAAGCACAGCGTCGAGGTCGGGATCCGCGCTGCGGCTGCGATCAGATCGAGGTTGCCGATTTCCGCGTCGGCACGGCGATACAGGCGTCATTCGGCGCAACGTGCTGAGAGTCCGCAGCTCCGACCCGTGATCAGCGAGTTCCACCAGGACGGTGAGCAGGTCCCCGTGCTACGTGGTTGGACGAAGGTCGGGGGCTCCACCATCGATGTCGGGGGACAGCAGCATCGGCTCGCCTCCCGCTGCACCGACGACCGCTGGCCTGACATTGCGAACCCGAAAGTCGTCGCTGCTGGCGGTGGCGACAGCGACGACGATCTGTGTGCCATCGGGCGACCAGTGGGGCTGGCAGATGCGCATGGTCCCGTCGACGGAGGAACTCGTAATCTGCCGGATCGCGGAACCATCTGGCTTGACGGCGTAGATGTTGGAGGCGTGCTCGGTGGTTTGGATGTTGCCGAGGTCGTACGAATTCATCACGATTTCCTGCCCGTCGGGACTCCAGTCCGGGTGGGCCATGAACGTGTCGAACGTGGTCAATCGTTGCTCGGGTCCACCAGCCGATGGCATGACCGCAACGAGCGAGCCGTCGAGGAAGTTGTTGGTGGGGTCCCAGTGAAGGATGTCGAACGCGATCGATGAGCCGTCCGGCGAGACATTGGGAGCATTGTCAATGACCACGACGGTTGCTCCCGCCTCACTGCGTTCGTTGGGCTGGCGCCCGCGCCGCGTTCCGGGTTGCTCACAACGGCGCTCTGTGGCCCTCCGCACCATCCGCACCAACACGGCAATGGTTGCATTCACCGGCAGAGGCTCATGTGGGCGCAGCACGGAATCGCTGCCGAATGGACCGCACTGGTGCTCGACAAGTCGGTTATCGTTGCGACATGGCACGCAACGCCGACACTCTCCCTGTGGAGCCCGTCATCGACCTCGTCGACGACGGGCTGAGCGACTCCGAGATCGCCACACGCTTTGCAGAGTGGCTGTCGGACCTCGAGGTCGTCCCAGTCGTTGTTCTCCCGGTCAGCGCGATCGACGAGCTGCGTAACGCCTATGCCGACGACGACGTGTGACAGCCACAATCGTCATCGATGCGTCGGCCGCTGTCGAGATCATCGCACGAACTGAGACGGGCGTGGACTGACCCATGGCCGGCTACTCCCCCACCACCCGAACAGAGCGCGCCGGAAAGAACAGACAGGTGCCCGCTATGAGGACTCCCTCATGATCCGGGTGACCACCCTGTACGCATCGACCGCTGCGTCGACGGCGAGGTACTACACCCGTCACCTCACGGACGGGCCCGGGGAGTTTCCCGGGCAGTGGGCCGGGCAGCAATCCGACCTGCTCGGCCTGAAGGGCACCGTCACTACCAAAGCACCCGAGCGGTTGCTGTCCGGGCGGGACCCGATTTGTGATGTCGAGCTGGGTTTGCCGTTGCAGGACCGCACAGTCGCCAACGGCAAGGTCATTCGCGCGGTGGCCGGTTTCGATGCAACGGTGTCGGCCCCGAATTCGTTGAGCGTGTTGTGGCCACTCACCGGCAACGCCGGGTTCGCGGAGGCGCACGATGTCGCTGTCCGGGCCGTCACCTGAGGTTCTCGTCAGCTACATCGCACCTGGCGCGCAGTTCGGGTTCCCAAGCGGGCATTGGCCAACGGTGAACGGTCTACATCCGTGGAGCGAACGCGAGTCGTGGTTCGGCCATGGATGCTTGATGGTGCAGCGCCCCGGCGACCACTACGCAGTGTGGCATTTCTGGGATGGTCCAGACCGTGAGTTCTCGTGCTGGTATCTGAACCTCCAGACCTCATTCGTCAGGACTCGGACCGAGTGCAACACACAAGATCTCGAACTCGACATCGTCGTGTTTCCTGACGGCAGCCACATGGTCAAGGACGATATGGTCAAGGACGATGACGTACTCGACCATCGCGTCACCGAAGGCCGCTACTCAATCGAGCTCGTCAGATGGATCCGCGACTCCGGCAATGAACTCACCGAGCGGTTGCGATCCGAAGGACCATGGTGGGATCGGTCGTGGGCACAGTGGCAGCCGCCAGCCGACGATTGGAAAGCCCCGCAACTCCCCGCACCTTGATACCGAGAATTCCGTCTCGAACCGTTGCACCCTTGACGGCCGTGGTACGAGATTGGACTCATAACGCCCGGCGCAGAATGCCGCAGCGGCGGCCGGCGTCGATCGTCAGCCTGAGAGGCCGCCTCTCGCGATTGGATGGCACAGCGTTGTGTCGCCATTTCGGCGGCCGTTCGCCCGAGAGCCTTCGCCTGAAGTGCACCTGACGGGCGTCAAACGTCCAGCGGGATGCGTCGTCCGTCGTCGAACACGGCGGTCAGTTCAAGATGCGCGCCGAGCGCTTCGACGTAGCGTCGCACCGTTGGGACTGCGGGGCTCTCGCTCCGTTCGATCTCTGAAACGGACGGCTGCGTGACGAGTAGCCGCTGGGCAAGTTCGACCTGGGTCAGGTCGACGAAGCGGCGGAGCTCGGCGAGCGGGATGCCGAGGTCTTCAGCGAGGTTGTCCAGATGTGCGTCGGCGCGCGCCGCCGCCGAGGCCGGGCGTTGCCGTTTGATGTCATTCCAGTTCTTGGTGGTCATGTCGTGGCCTTGTCGTCGTGCCCTCTATGTGGCGCCCGTGGTCTGCTTGGTTTCGAGGAGGTAGTCGTCGTAGAGGTCGTCGGCCGTGCTGATCGCCGACTCGTACCAGGCTCTCCACCGATCGCGCTTGTCGCCGCCGAGCAGGAGAACGGCCGTCGAAATCGGATCGAAGATGAACAGCACGCGCAGGCTCCCCGCTCGAAGTTCTTTCATGTTGTTGTGGCGGCTGGCTTGGATCGTGTCGACAACCGGACGGCCGAGTGATAATCCGAGCTGTTCGAGCAGGTCGACGCGATCATCGATTCGAGCGCGATCGGACTCGTCGAGTCCGAGGAACCACTCCTCGAACGAACTCATACCGACGACGCTCCACGCCATCCCACGACTATAGGTGTGAGACTATATAGTCGCAACCCTATGTCGAGTGGAATGCTGTCGATCCGAGGAAGCAGGGCCGAAGGTCACGCAAGATCGAACCCGCCAGCGAACACGGCCGGCTCCAGCTCGGCCACCATCGCCGCCGCCAGCTCGAGGGCGAGCGGAAGGCCGTCGATGCGACGACAGATCTCTCCCATCAGTCCGACCGCACGATCGGTGTCCAGCGATGTGTGCATCCTGGCGCCCGCTCGCTCTCGAAACAGGCGAACCGCCGGGCACGCGTCGATCTCGGCGCGGCCCGCGTCGGTGCCCGCCACTGTCAACGGTGCCAGTCGGTGGTTCTGCTCATCCATGACCCACAGCGGCTCGCGACTCGTCGCGAGCACGTGCAGGCGAGGGAGCCGAGCCGTGAGCTCCTCGACGAGTTGAGCCACCGCCGACATGACGTGCTCGCAGTTGTCGAGCACGAGCAGGAGATCACGGTCCGCCAACCATCTGGTAAGCGCATCCACGTTGGACTCACCGCCCGAGCGCTGCAGACCGACCTGTGCGGCCACCTCGCCTACGACGAGGTCCGCTGACCGCAGCGCCGCCAGCCACACGACGAACACGCCATCGGGAAACAGCGCCGATGATTCCGCTGCGACCGCGAGCGCCAACGCGGCCTTGCCCACACCACCCGGGCCGGTCACGGTCATAATCGAAACGGACGCGACACTCTCGGCAACGTCGGCGATTTCGCGGTCCCTCCCAACCAGCCGACGCGAACGCACGGCGATGGTTTGAGGACTCACCCGTCGGACTTCAGGCTGCCCGGGGGCTCGTTCGTCGCTGGCCGCCAGATTGAAAGTCTCCCAAGCTCGCACGCCTCAACCCAGGTTGCAGCGGAATGGGTCGAAGCTGGCGACGAACCAGTCGCGTCTCGGTCAATGCGCCTGTTCGTCGAACTTCAGAGGCATCGTCGGGCGACTTCGAGGAATGTGGCTCCGTCATCATTGTCGAAGTCGCGAACGTTCGCGAGTCCGGTGGACACCCGCTCGATGTATCCCCATTCCCAAACGGCCTGGGGATCGACCGAGCAAATTTCGGCGAGCGTCTCGGCACGTTCTCGGACGAGGCGTGGAGTGTCCCCACTGATGAGGGGCTCGTTGTACTCGCGTATCAGAACGCTTAGATCGTGCTCACGTTCTGAGCACAGGCCCTCGACGTCAACGAACTTGTACGTGCCGCCACCGGCAGCCAGCGCGTTCCAGCCGTGAGCGTCGCCGTGCACGAGCACAGCCTTCGCGAGATCGAAACTCGCGATGCGTCTATCGCAGTACTCGATCGCCCGATCGATCACCGATCGCTCACACGGCTGCCCAAGCTCAGTCCAGGTAGCGGAGATGTAGCTGGCCAGCCAACGTGCTTGCTCTGGGCCGCTACGCAGGCCTTCATCGAAAGTGACGGGTCGCCAGAACGATCGAAGCGTCGTGGTGGTCGCTTCGAGGATCTCCGGGACAGTCAGGCCGAGATCTGCGAGGTTCGGGCCGAGGCGTTCGAGCAGCATTGCCGGCGCTGACGCGTCGTGCGCGAGAAGCTCGGCGCAACCCCGTCCTGCAGCGAGTTCGTGCGCCCGCACACTCCGGGTGAAGGCGTCGTGCTCGTCCATGTCCAGCGGCATGGCCACCTTGAGAACGCAAGGCCGGGCGGCGGCGTATATCGAGGCGACATTGCTTCTACGCGCTCTCCCACACGCCACCAGCGACGAGCCGATGTGCCGTTCGGAGCGGGTGAACTCGGCACCACCGGCCGTCATTCTGTGCGCGCGTTATGCATCTCGAAACGCCGGTTGTACGGGTGATCCTCGGCCGCGCAGGACCCCGCCTCGCCATGGCCGCGTCCCGTAACAGCGGTTCGATGACGCATTCGATCAAACCAAAAGTCGGTGCTGGGGGGCGATCTCGACGCGGGTCGCGTGCTGGGCTCAGTCGCCGTCGGCGAGTGTTGCCGGGATGTCGCGACGGGTATGGAGCACGCGCCAAATGTCGATTCGATCCTCGGTTCGAACGTAGAAGATCACGTACGGGAACCGCTTCACTCGTACGGCTCGGAGTTCCGGGATGCCAAGTTCGAAAGCGAAGCGCAGCGACCCCGCGTTCAGTGAACGCGGGGTCTGGTTGATCCCACGCTCCACGGCGTCGATGAGGGCCAACGCGGCCGTGTCGCCGGCGCTGCTGCGAAGGTACGCAATGGCCTCGTCAAGATCGGATGCTGCGCATCGGCGCAGTTGCGGCCGCTGTTGGGACACGGCGACGCTCAGCCCGCGGAGTTGACCCGCTGTCGCAGTCCAGCGAAGTACTTCTGATCTGCGGCCGGACCGACCGGTGAGGATGCGCCGTCGATCAAGAGTGCTTTCAGTTGCTGACGGTCCTGTTCGCGCCGGATCAGCGCGCGGACGAACTCACTCGTCGAACCGTAGCCACCCTGCTCCGTCTGAGCGTCGACGAACGCCTTCAACGTTTCGGGGAGCGACACATTCATCGTCGTCATGCAGCAATCGTAGACCCGTTTGGCAAAGATTGCCAACCAAGTCGGATCGCTCCGCCTCAGGCGAGGTCGCCGTCACCAGCGTCGACGAGGTTGATCTCCACTGAACAGCCCGTCCCAGTCGCGTACATTGGTGGAACGTCGATCAGCAGCGGGACCCTACAGTTCACCGTCGCGTCTGCCGTGGACGAAACCCTGGCGCCGCGGCTGGTGAGTGCGCAGGGAGCTCGGCCCAGAGTGACATCCGGTCACCGACTGCCCCCGAACGCCGGTTGACAGTCGGGGAGTCTTGCGTGGCGGGCCGTCGAGTCCGGACCTCGCCGGCACGGGGGTGAGGTACTGTTGCGGGATGGCACGCTGTGCAGCCGCTGGTACCTGGTGACCGATCTGCCGTTGATTGGTCGCGGACGTACAGCCGACGTGTTCGACGCAGGCAACGGCCGCGTCCTGCGTCGGTATCGCAGCGCACGTGCCGACTCCGTTGAGCGTGAGGCGCTCGCAATGCGACACCTGCGTGAGCACGGCGCGCCCGTGCCTGAGGTGTTCTCGGCGGCCGGAACCGACATTGTGATGGAGCGACTCGAAGGCCCGACGATGCTCGAGGTCTTGAAGACCACGCCGTGGCGTGCCGCGTCGATCGGCCGACAGCTCAACGCAATCCACACCCGTGTCCATTCGATCGTGGCCGGCGACATCGATCTCCCGAGGTTCAGCGACGGTGACGCGATACTGCACCTCGACCTGCATCCTGACAACGTGATCATCACACCCGACGGTCCGATGATCATCGACTGGAGCAACGTTGCACTTGGCGACCCATTGGCGGACGTGATGAACACGTGGATGCTGATGGTCACGAGTTCGCCAGATTCGGTACCGCTTATGTTGAGGCCCGTCATACGTCGGATCAGACGATCGCTTTCCGACGGCTTCATCGATGGCACCACGATCGACGACCACGCTCGTCGGTGGATCGGGCGCGTGTGCGATCAGCGGCTCCTCGATCCGAACGCTCGTGACGATGAGAAGGCGCGTGTGCTCGATTTCGCCGCGTGCCACACCAACCGATAGGCGAGGCGACACCGCCTCCCATCGTGAAGCGTGCTAACTCACGCATGCGTGTTGTCGGGTTCGGGAGTGACTGCTCCGAAGAGTCGGGTCGTGTGAGGTGAGATGCCGGCCACGCTGGATTCAGTGTCGCCCTCGCGTTGTCCTCCCGGACCCACCGGCACCAGCTTGAGCTGCGCACTCAAGCTGGTTGATGTCAGCGGTGGGTATCGGTGATGAGGCGTTGGTAGACGGCGGCGCTGATGTGTCGCTTCAGCGCACGGCTCTACGTCGGCCAGATCGCTTCTCGTCGTAGTGACCGCCGAGATCGCGATCAGGACGACGGGCAGTTCCATGTCCGCCGAGTCACTAGTCTGGGACCCCATGGACATCAACGCGCTTGCGGCGCTCTCGCTGACCGATAGTTCGGGAATGCCGCACCAACTTGGGGATCTCTGGCTCGATCAGTCCGTTGTGATGGTGTTCCTTCGCCACTTCGGTTGACTGCACTGCCGAGAGCACGCCGCGCAGTTGCGCGACAACAACGACGAGATTGCCGAACTCGGTGGACGAGTCGTCGCCATCGGTACCGGTGACCAACGTTACGCCGCCGCCTTTGTCGATGAGGAGCGAGTTCCGTTCCTCGTGCTCGTTGACGATGATGCTGCCGCAGCGAGTGCAGCCTCCGTGCGAACGCTCTCGTGGTTTGAGCTGCTTCATCCGCGCACATGGAAGGCGACCAGAGCGACCTCCAAGCGGGGGCATCACGTCCACAAGCCCGGAACGCGAGTCAAGCAGGTCGGTGCCACATTCGTAATCGGTGCCGGCGGCAGGGTTCGCTACGAACACCTCGATGCCGATAGCACCGATCACGCCGACGTCGACGACATCCTCGACGCGTTACGCCGGATTTGATCGACGTCCTACGCCGAGGCGTGAAACGAATCGAACGACTGCGCCGCTGGTCAGCAGTGGCTCACCACATCAGCGGCGAATTGCTCGATCGATGGCCGGAATATCTCGGCCGAACGGTTCAGGCCGGTCATGTCGCCCTTCGACACGTTCTGATCGAGCGCCCACGGCATGCACAGAGTTGCGGTGAGACCCAGTTCTTCCTCTGCTCGCTTGAACAGCTCAGGAGTCGGCATCGCATACAACCCGCAGACGATCTCGAACGGATCATCGTCACGCCCGAACTCGTGCAGATACTCCTTCAGCTTAGCAACGTACACCGCCGCCTCTTCGACTGGGTAGGCGTTGCCGATCCAGCCATCGCCTACCTGTGCGGCGCGACGCAGTGCTGCATCGGTGTGGCCGCCGATGTAGATCGGAATCGGTGCCTCGGGAGTCGGCTCCATCATGCACGCCGGCACGTCGTAGAAATCACCATGGAACTCGACCCAGCCCGGCTTCCACATCTCGCGCAGCGCGTGCACCATCTCGGTGAACCGGCGGCCACGGTTGGTGAAGCTCTGACCCTGCAGGTCGAACTCTTCGCGCATCCAACCCGCTCCGGCACCCAGTGCCACCCGTCCGGCCGAGATGATCGACGCGGTCGAGACCTCCTTGGCCACCTGGAGCAGCGGACGCATCGGCGCCACGTAGATGTTGGTCGTGAACTGGAGTTTGGTGGTAACCGCCGCCATCGCCCCGATCAGCACCCAGGGATCGGGCCATGCAGTCTCGGGCGCCCACATCGGACGGCCATCGGCGTGCGGTGAGTAGGGATACTTGCTCGTCAGGTGCTGCGGATAGACGAGATGATCGGACACCATCAGGCCGTGATAGCCGCATGTATCGAGCATCTGGGACACGGCGATCAACTCGCGAGTGTCCATGAACGCGGTGGCGCACCAGAACTTCATGCTCGGTTCCTAGCAGATCTCCAACTCGCCGCCAGCGCTCGCGGCCGGATGGCGAACTGAATTGCCGGAGTCGCGTCGACTTGTCGACGCTGTGCGACGACAAGTCGACGCGATGTCGACCGACGCACTCGGTTCGTATCGGGTCGGCGTCGTACAGGCATTGATCCGGCGGAGACGGGCCGGCGGAGACGGGCTGGCGGAGACGGTTCGGCGGACGACGGCCGAATCTGACACACTGTCAGAAACCACCATCGGTATAGAGATACGGGGCCCATGCACATCGGCGACTCGCCAGAAGAGGCAGAGTTTCGAGCTACTGCGAATGCATGGTTGGGCCAGCACGCGTCACCTCGACCGTCGACACAGACCTCGCACTACGACGATCTCAGCGACCACGTTCGAGAGTGCCGCGAGTGGCAACGAACGCTGCACGATCACGGTTGGGCCGGTATCGCCTGGCCGAAGGTATTCGGAGGATGTGGAGGCTCACCAATCGAGTCGGCGATCTTCAACGAGGAGCAGGCCCGATTCGCCGCTGCCACCGGTGCGTTCGCTGTTGCGATTGGCATGGCCGGCCCGACGTTGATGGCTCATGGCACCACCGAGCAGCAACGTGAATTGCTACCCGCCATGCTGCGCGGCGACCACGTGTGGTGCCAACTTTTTTCCGAGCCCGGTGCCGGCAGCGACCTCGCCTCGCTCGCCACCCGCGCGGTCCGTGACGGCGACGAGTGGGTGGTCACAGGACAGAAGGTGTGGACCTCGCTCGGGCAGTTCGCCGACCACGCGATCCTGCTCGCCCGCACCGATCCCGACGTGCCCAAGCATCGCGGCATCACCTACTTTCTGCTCGACATGCGCTCACCGGGCATCGACGTGCGACCATTGCGTCAGATCACCGGCACGGCCCATTTCAACGAGGTGTTCCTGACAGATGTGCGCATCCCACACAGCAACGTCGTCGGTGAGGTCGGAAATGGTTGGAAGGTGGCCCAGACCACGCTCACATCAGAACGCGCATTCATCGGTGGCGGTGGCGGCGCGTGGAGCGTCGACGGACTCATCGCTCTCGCGCAATCCAACGGCGCAATTCATGATCTACCGACCCGGCAGGCGCTCATGCGTGCACACTCGCGTGCGGCCACGCTCACCTATCTTGGATACCGGCTACGGACAGCGTTCTCGCACAAACGGATGCCCGGTGCCGAGATGTTCATCATGAAGCTCGCGTATGCGCGCCACTGGGCCGCCACGGTCGACACGGCCATGGCAGTGCTCGGCGCCAGCGGGATGCTCACCGACGGCGAGGCAAAAGGGTGGGGGCAGTACCATCTCAGTCAGTTCGCGATCCGCCTCGGCGGCGGCACCGACGAGGTGCAGGCCAATATCATCGGCGAGCAAGCCCTTGGCTTGCCCCGCGAGCCAAGCATTGATCGAGACACCCCGTGGAAGGACCTGGTGCGGTCATGACTGAACCAGCACAGACGGCCGACACACCGGCGGATGCCCAGTCGGATGCCCAGTCGGATGCCCAGATGGACGCGGCGTTCGACGCCGCGTTGCAACGATTCGTCGGTCGCGAGGTCGGGTCGGGCCAATTGGCTCCCGACGAGGTGAACGTGCCCATGATCCGGCACTGGTGCGAGGCGATGGGTGACGAGAACCCGGTGTACCTCGACGCAACTGCTGCCGCTGCATCAGTACACGGACAACTCGTCGCCCCCCCGACGATGTTGCAAGCGTGGGTGATGAGCGGCCTGCGCGGACCACGTCGCGACGCCGACAGCGCGTACCAGCAGATGAACGAGCTGCTGTTCTCACGTGGGTTCACCAGCGTTGTGGCGACGAACTGCGAGCAGACGTACCACCGTTACCTACACCCGGGCGACACGCTGTCGATGCGTACCGTGATCGACTCGATCAGCCCGCAGAAAACCACAGCGCTCGGCACCGGTCACTTCGTGTCAACCCGTCAAGACTATTTCGACGCTGCCGGCGAACTCGTCGGCTCGATGCTGTTCCGGATCATTCGCTTCCGTCCGGCTGCCAAGGCGCCACCGCCGAGGCCGCTACGTCCCGAGGCAGCAACAACCCTCGACATCAAGTGGTGGTTCGACGCCCTAAACAGCAGCGAGTTACGAGTACAACGCTGCACCGACTGCAGCCGGCTGCGCCATCCTCCCGGACCGATGTGCCCGGCGTGCCATTCGTTGGCGTGGGACTGCTTACCGGCAACCCCGACGGGCAGCATCCACAGCTTCGTCGTAGTGCACTACCCCGTGGTGGCCAGCTTCGACTACCCACTCCCTATCGTGCTCGTCGACCTCGACGCAATGCCGGGTATCCGCATGGTGATGAACGCCGTCGACAGCTCACTCGAATCGCTACAAGTAGGAGCGCGCGTGCGTATCGAGATCCGTGAAGCGGACGATCCATCGGCCAAGAGCGGCACACGCCTCCCGTTCGCGATCGTGGAGCCGAAGTCATGAACTTCGACCTCAGCGAAGAACAACAGATCGTCCACGATCTTGCCGCACAGATCTTCGAAGGACAGGCCACCACCGAACGGGTCAAGGCAGCAGAGGCAGCCGACGGGTTCGATCGCGCACTGTGGCAGGCGCTCGCTGCTGCGAACCTGCTCGGCCTGTGCCTGCCCGAGCGTGACGGCGGAAGCGGGATGGGTGTCGTCGAGTTGGCGCTTCTCGCTGAGCAGCAGGGCCGACGTGTCGCCCCCGTTCCCGTGGTACCCACGTTGGCCACGGCGATGACGTTGGCCGAGCACGGCAGCGACGAACTTCGAGCCGAGTTGTTGCCCGGTGTGATCGATGGGTCGGTGTTGCTGACGAGCGCACTGGCCGAATCCGGGGCGAATGATGTCGCCGCACCGACCACACGCGCGACGCTGACGACCGGGGGGTATCGCCTCGTCGGATACCGGCCGGCGGTCCCCTACGCACAACATGCGACGCGGATCGTGGTGCCGGCCCGTTACGACGACGGCGGGATCGCGCTGTTCGTCATTGATCCCACTGCCGTTGGTGTCGGGGTCGAGATCGCCGACACCACCGACCGCCAGCCGGCAGCGCATGTCACCATCGACACCCAAGTTGCCGCCTCGGCCCGTCTCGGCAACGCGGCTGCGCTTGTCCAACTCCACCAGCGATTCATGGTAGGGTGGTGCGCGGTGCACCTCGGCGTGGCCGAGGGTTCGCTTGCGCTCACCGCCGAGCATGTGGGCACCCGCCACCAGTTCGGCAAACCGCTCTCGTCGTTCCAGGCTGTGGGGCAACGGGCCGCCGACGGCTACATCACCACTGAAGCGCTGCGCGTGACCACCATGAACGCCGCATGGCGTCTCGCCGAGGGGCTGGCGGCCCAGCGCGATGTGCTCGTCGCTGCGTATTGGGCAAGCGAAGGCGGACAGCAAGTTGCGCTGGCGGGTCAACACCTGCACGGGGGCATCGGCGCCGACATCGACTATCCCGTGCACCGGTATTTCCAGTGGAGCAGTCAGTTGGCAAACAACCTCGGTACGGCCAGTTCCCACCTCGCTCGCCTCGGCATGCTGATCGCGGATGAAACCGAGGTGGCATGATGGCGAGCAGATCATTTGCCGACGCAGTCGTCGGCGAGCAGTTGCCCACGCTTACCGTTGCGCTCACCCGCACGCTCATCATGGCTGGCGCACTCGCTTCCCGTGACTACCAGGAGGTGCATCACGACGCCGATCTGGCCCGTGAACGCGGGTCGAAAGACGTGATCATGAACATCCTCACGACCAACGGTTTCGTCGGACGGTTCGTCACGGACTGGTCCGGGCCCGACTCCATCATCCGGTCGGTGAAGGTCCGCCTCGGCGTGCCCAACTATCCTGGCGACACGATGACGCTCACTGGACAGGTGACCGAACTGCGCCCCGCCGATCGCGTTGCGGTGGTTACCGTTCGCGGCTCCAACAGCCAGGGTGATCATGTCAACGCCACCGTCGAAATCGCCCTGCGATGAGCAATCGTCTCGGCGGCAAGGCCGCCATCGTCGGTATCGGCGCTACCGAGTTCTCGAAGAATTCGGGACGTAGCGAGATGAGCCTGGCGTGCGAGGCGGTACTCGCTGCGATCACCGATGCCGGCCTCACCCCTGCCGACATCGACGGCATGGTCACCTATTCCGCCGACAACAACCCCGACATCGAGATCGCCCGCAACGTGGGGATCGGCTCCCTTCGTCACTTCAGTCGTGTCCACTACGGCGGTGGCGCGGCATGTGGCACCGTCGTAATGGCCGCAATGGCAGTGGCCACAGGGGTCGCCGATGCAGTCGTGTGCTACCGGGCGTTCAACGAACGCAGCGGGCGCCGGTTCGGCAGCGGGGTGCAAGACATCCCGAGCGCCGCCACCGCAGAGCGCGCCCAGTTCTCATGGACATCGCCATTCGGTCTACTCACGCCCGCGAGTTGGGTGGCGATGATGGCCCGCCGATACATGCACGACTACGGAGCAACGAGCGAAGACTTCGGCCGCGTCGCTGTCGCCGACCGCAAGCACGCTGCCACCAACCCGGCCGCGTGGTTCTTCGAGCAGCCGATCACCATTGCCGACCATCAGGCCAGCCGGTGGATCGTCGAACCATTGCACCTCCTCGATTGCTGTCAGGAGAGCGATGGTGCTCAGGCTTTGGTGGTCATGTCGGCTGAACGGGCACGTGACCTTCCTAACAGACCGGCATTCATCACCGCTGGCGCTCAGGGCGCAGCCGTCGATCAGTGGACGATGACCAGCTTCTATCGTGACGACATCGCCCACCTGCCGGAGATGAAGGTGGTTGCCGACGAACTGTGGTCGTCATCGGGCCTTGGCCCTGCCGACATCCAAACCGCCATCTTGTACGACCACTTCACGCCGTACGTATTGATGCAGTTGGAGGAGTTCGGGTTCTGCGGTCGTGGCGAAGCCAAGGATTTCGTGCGGGATGGCCGGATCGAACTCGGTGGCGCGCTGCCATTGAACACGCACGGCGGCCAACTCGGCGAGGCCTACATCCACGGGATGAACGGCATCGCCGAAGCAGTCCGCCAGATCAGGGGCACGAGCGTGAACCCGGTCGCCAACGTCGAACATGTACTCGTCACCGCCGGCACGGGCGTGCCCACCAGCGGTCTCATCCTGGGAGCCCAATCATGAATCCACTACTGGCCTACGACACGCTCGACGCGATCAGCACCGAGACATACCGCAACGGTCCCCCGCACGAGCTGTATACGCTCATGCGCCACGAGGCCCCAATCATCAAACACCGTGGCATCGACCCTGGTTCACCGCCATGGTTCTGGGCAATCTCACGCCATGCCGACGTGGTCGAAGTGAGCCGAACGTTCCAGACGTTTTCGTCCGCCCGCAAAGGTGCGCTCGTCAACCAGGACCGTCCCGACCTCGAGATCGCTCGGATGATGATCGACACAGACCCGCCGGATCACACCCGGTTGCGCAACATCGTCAGCCGGGGATTCACCCCGAAAGCGATGAAGCTGATGGAAGATCATTTCCACGAGGTGGCGACCCGTCTGGTTGATGACGCGCTCGCCGCCGGCGAGTTGGAGTTCGTCGAATCGGTCGCGAGCGAGTTGCCGCTGGTGGCCATCGCCGAACTCCTGGGCATCCCCTACGAGGATCGGCGCAAGGTGTTCGACTGGTCGAACCGGATGATCGGTGCGACCGATCCTGACTACTCAGGTGGGGTCGAGGATGCAACGGTTGCGGCTGCTGAGTTGTACATGTACGCCAATGAGATGGCTGCCCAACGGCGACTCGAGCCGCGAAACGACCTCGTCACGACGCTCATCTCAGCCGACGGCGGCGACGAGTTGAGCGAGCACGAGTTCGACCTCTTCGTGTTGCTGCTGTCGGTGGCTGGCAACGAGACCACCCGCAATGGAATCAGCCATGGGCTGCTCGCGCTCATCGAACATCCTGAGGCATTTGCCGCGCTCAAATCGGATCCGTCGCTCGTTGCATCGGGTGTCGACGAGATGTTGCGTTGGGGTACACCGGTCAACAACTTCCTGCGGACCGCCACTTGCGACACCGTGCTCCACGGCACGCAGATCAGCGAAGGCGATGCCGTGGTGATGCTCTACGCCTCGGCCAACCGCGACGAAGACGTGTTCGCCGACCCATTCCATTTCGACATCACCCGCCATCCGAACCCGCACGTTACGTTCGGTGGAGGAGGACCGCACCACTGCCTCGGGTTCAATCTGGCCAAGATGGAGATGCGGATCTTGTTCGAGGAACTGACGGCCCGGGTCGCCAGCATCGAACTCATCGGCGAAGTGACCAAGCTGCGGTCCGCGTTCATCCACGGCATCAAGCAACTGCCAGTTCGTGTTCGCGCCAGCTAGTGCCCGGTCCACGCGAGCTAGCGCTAGCGACCCCAGGGTGGATCAACTCGGCCCCATCACACGGCCCGGCACCCGTGCATCAGGGCTGACCTTTGGCGTTTGGTTGTTGCCAACAGGCTGTCGCAAAATGCCCTTTAGTGGTGTGGGGGGTGAGGTTGGCCGTGACGTCGTCGTCGTTGTGGTATCGGTCGCCGACGAAGGCGCCGGGCGGTGGACGGTGCCGCGGTCGTCGTACTGGACCCTGCTGTCCCACCGGAGCACCCAGCCAGGCAGACCACTGCGAGCACGGTGACCGCCGCACGCGCCTTTGTCCTGAGTCCGCTCATACCGACCAACCGTTCAACTTGGATCTGCACTCCGTCCAACGGTACAGATACACCGACATGCTACGAATGAGCGACAACATCACACCCGGAGGTTCCACCGTGTCGAACAAGCCCTTCCGCTTCTCCATCCAGGCATCGACCGCAGTAAGCGGCGCAGCGTGGCGCGAATTGGCCCACAAAGCAGAAGACCTTGGCTACTCGACGCTCCATGTGTCTGACCACTACGTCGACGCAGCCTCGAACGGCGGGCAGTGCCTGGCCGCTGTACCGGCAATGGCCGTAGCCGCTGCAGTCACCACCACCTTGCGCGTCGGAGCACGCGTGATGTGCATCGACTACCACCACCCGGCCGTACTGGCCAAGGAAATGGCCACACTCGACCTGCTCTGCGACGGCCGGCTCGAACTCGGTCTCGGAGCGGGCTGGGTGAAGAGCGAGTACGAGGCGATGGGCCTCACCATGGATGATGCACCCACTCGAATTGCCCGCCTGGCCGAGACCGTCGAGTTCATGAAGGCCTTCTTTACGGGCGATCCACTCGACGTGGACGGCGCAAACGTCACAGCAAAGGGATTCAAGGGCGAACCGCGGCCGGTACAGCAGCCGCACCCGCCGATCATCATCGGCGGCGGGGCGCGGCGCGGCGCGTACTCACCTACGCCGGAAGCGCTGCAAACATCGTCAGCTTCAACTTCAACAACCGTGCAGGTTTCGTCGGTCCCGATGGTGTGCGGTCGTCGTCGGCTGCAGCGATGGACGACAAGATCGGTTGGGTCCGCGAGGGTGCCGGCGATCGCTTCAACGAGATCGAACTCGAAGTCGGCGCGTACTTCACCGTCATCACCGATGACCCGAGCACCGTCGCCGCAAAGATGGGCGGCATGTTCGGCCTGTCGGGCGACGAGATGGCCGAGCATCCCAATGCACTCATCGGTTCGATTGAGCAGATCTGCGACATGCTCCTCGCCCGTCGGGAACGTTACGGGTTCAGTTATGTGAGCGTGTCGGACCGCAACGCCGATGCGTTTGCGCCGGTAGTCGCCCGCCTTGCAGGCCGCTAGGCCTGCGCCGCAGAAGTTGGTTCAACGTGGGGGTCGACTGATCCGGACGTGCGCGTGACGCAGTTCGCGTACCTCGCCGTCCCTGGCGAACCTGTCGGCAGCCAATGATCACCACGCCGAGAAGCGTCACAGGTCATGCCGGCGGGGCCCTGGCCAACCGGCGGTGTTCGGATCGCGTCACGCTCCTAGGCAACTGACCAGCCGAGTTGCCGCTGACTCCTCCACGATGGGGGCGGGTGATTCGGTTCCCTATGCCCAACCTTTGGCGTTTGGCTGTCACTGACAACAACCCAACGCCAAACGTCCTTTGGTGGTGTGGGGGGTGAGGTTGGCCGTCTGGTCGTGTTATCGGCAACGGTGTCATGGTTGTTGCTGAACTCGTGGTTGTGCCGCAACAGTCGGCTCAACGTCGGCGACTCACAGCCCGCCGGCCGGGCCTACCCGTTGTTGCGGTACCGAGTCGCGTCGAGATATCGGCGCTGGCGACATGAAAGTCGACGCGATCCTGCCCGCGCGACCGCACGGCCAGGATCGGGATCGGGATCGGGTACCGCCAACCCCGCCCGCAATGCGCGACAGCTCACTGACAACAACCCAACGCCAAACGTCAGCCCTGACCAGCGGGCCCGATCACTGACGCGGTCTTCCACCAAACACCGTCTTCATTCAACGAACTCTTGCGTGGATCCAGGCCGCTAAAGCACGAGCGTTTCTACCATGGCTCGCGCGGCAGCCTTGTCGGCGAACCACAGGGCATTCACCGCGATCCACGCGACAGCCGCGGCCGGAGGGCCGGCCTCGGTGAAGATTGCCCCAACCGGGCACGCCGGGCGGCACAAATCGCACCCGATGCAAGAATCGGGATCGATGTAGCAAACTCGATCCTCGGCGTCGGCGTGGATGCAATCGACCGGACACACTTCGATGCACGACCGGTCCATGACATCGATGCAAGGGTCGGTGATCACGTAGACAGACGGCACGGCGGTGACTTCCTCGTTGAAATCGGCGGCCGCAGCGTAGTTGCCATGGCTGTTGATCTCATCCCTGGCGGCGCGGCTACTACAACGGAAGCTGTGCTTGGCCGAGTGGCACGTGGCTGGGTGCATCGGTCGGCGCTGTGGCGAGTGGACGTGCCTTGCCAGAACCGGGCGGAGACAGCAGATTGACGACGGAGGCGACCACGCCGTCGAAGGCACGGATCTTGGCCGGGGCTGCTTCTCGCGCCAACAGCGCGATCGCGCTGCGTGTCACCATCAGCAACTCTCCTTCGGCCGAGCGCCCGAGGATCTCGGTCTCGGAACTGCCGGACACGGCAACGATCTCGCCCTGCCGACCGGGGGCCACGGAGATCCGTACGCCCTTGCCGGCCCTGCCCTGCACGAAGATCGCCTCGGCAGGGACACGCTTCGCAGCGCCCCGCGCGTGGAACACCGCGAGTTCACCACCCTCTGGAGCAGTGGTGGCACCAACCACACGATCGGTGCCAGAGAGTTTGATGCCACGGACACCAGCTGCGGTGCGTCCCATTGGACGAACATCGTCGGGTAGGAACCGGATGACCTGGCCCGCCGCGGTGACCATCGCAATCGGTGTGCCGGGCTGCGGACACGAGAACGCCGCTACCACTCGCTCGCCGTCTTCGAGTTTGATGATCGAGATGCCGCCCTTGCGATCGCCGCCTGCGAGATCGACGCCGCTGATTCGCTTGATCGTGCCGAGCGACGTAGCGAGCAACAAGTCGTCCATCGGATCTGGCGGTGACAAGAACAGCAAGATCCGTTCAGTGGGTACCAACTGGATGATGTTCTGCAGTGCCGTGGCCTTGTCGGAAGGAATGACATTGCCGAGCACACGGTGGAACTGACCGCTGTCGGTCAGTACGGCAAGGGTTGATGCCGTGGACATCGGCACGCGCTGCATGGCGACCTGGCCCTTCACGTCGCGCGCCTTGGTGAGGTCCTTGAATGCCTGGACATACCCCGACGCGGTGAACACGACCTCGATCGGGACGTCGATAACGGCAGCCGACGGTAGCGCTGCGGTGACCGAAGCGATCTCGGTCTGACGCTCGATTCCCTCGAACGCCTTGGCCGCCTCGGCAAGTTCGGTCGACACCTGTCGACGAAGTGCCGCCGGTGAGGTGATGAGCTTGTTCAGTTTGGCTTGCTCGGCCCGCAGCGTCGTCGCTTCCTTGGCGAACTCGATGCGCGCATCCTCGGTGAGTCGACCAAGACTCAGATCGAGCACCGCATCGGCCTGAAACTCGGTAAGGCCAAACGCCTCGACCAAGTTGACGAGCGCCACAGCACGAGATTTGGACGTACGGATGATCGCGATCGCCCGATCGATGTCGAGCAGCACGAGCGCGTAGCCGTCGAGGCGATCGAGACGAATGCCGATGAGTTCAAGCCGACGCACGCTGCGTCCGGTGATGACCCGCACACGATGATCGATCCATGCCTGCAGCAACGTGAGCACGTTGTAGAGCCGCACCCGACCCGTCTCGTCGAGGAAATGCATCTTGACCGTGTTCGACACCTGGAGATCGGTGCACTTCAACAGTGCCACTGCCATTTGATCGGGATCGACACCAGTGGCAACCCGCACGAAAATGCGAGTCGACCCACCTGCTGACTCGTCATTACAGTCGATGATCCCGGGAAGGTCACCAATGGCCACCGCATCGTCGACGTTGGTACAGAACTTCGTGATCGAGGCAAGGCCCGAGCCGTTGTGCGGAAGCGCTGTCACCACGATGGCTTGCGAGCCGCGCGTTCCAGTTTCGATCTCCCATCGGCCGCGCACGCGGATGGTGCCACTCCCCCGGGCGTAGATCTCGGCGAGTTCGTGGCCGTTGATCACCTGCGACGGACCCGGATAGTCGGGACCCTGGATGAAGGTCATCATGTCGGCCGCTGTCGCCTTGGGGTTGGTGAGCAGATGCTGTGCGGCGGCGATGACTTCTGCCGGATTGTGGGTGGGGAGGTGCGACGTGAGGCCGACGGCAACGCCGAACGAACCGTTGATGAGCGCGTTCGGGAACTCCGCAGGCAGCACCACCGGCTCGAGTTCGGTGTTGTCGTAGTTGTCGCGCATGTCGACGGTGCCATCGGTGACCCCGGCGAGCAGTAGCTCAGCGACCGGGCCGAGCCGGGTCTCGGTGTAGCGGCTCGCTGCGGGACCGAAATCGGGTGACCCATAGTTGCCATGGAAGTCGAGCAGCGGAGCAAGGAGCGAAAACGGCTGGGCCATGCGGGCGAGCGCATCGTAGATCGAGCTGTCGCCGTGAGGATGAAACCTGGCCATCGTGTCGCCGACCGGACGCGCCGACTTCACGAACGGACGTGAGGATGCGTAGCCCTGATCGTGCATGTCCCACAGGATCCGGCGGTGGACGGTCTTCAACCCATCGGCCGATGACGGTATCGACCGACCCTCGATGACCTCGACGCTGTAATCGAAGTGATCGGTTTCGAGAGCGTCGGCTGCCTCGGCGAGGTCGATCTGCTCGATGTATGGCGTCTCGTCGACTGGTGACGGCTTCGACTTGCGGGTCATGCGGCGTCTCCGGGACGCGCGGTCGGAGCAGACTCGTCACCGATTTCGAGTGTCTGCCCGGACCGAGCGAGAAACCAGTCGAGCCGCGGCTCGACCTTCGGGCCGAACAGCAGCCGCGTCATCGAGTCGAGCCGAGCTGGTTCGTTGACCACGATCTGAGTGACCCGGCGAACCCGCGGATCAATCGCCGTCTTCAGCTCGTGAGCATCCATCTCGCCTAGACCCTTCAATCGGCCGAACGGCGCTTTGTGCGTGGGATGCTGTTCCAAGAACGCTGTCTTGGCACGGTCGTCGGCGATGTAGATCCGCTCGCCGCGCACCACCGTCGAGTACAACGGGGGCTGGGCGACGAAAAAGCGGCCAGCCTCGAGCACACCGGGCATCCACCGGTGAAAGAAGATCGTCAGCAGACCACGAATGTGTTGGCCATCCACATCGGCGTCGGCGACAGCGAGGATGCGGTCGTAACGCATCTTGTCGATGTCGAAGTCGTTGCCGATGCCGGCGCCGAGCGACAAGACGAGATCGGCGATGGAGCCGTCTTTGACGAGCTTGTCGAGGGTCGTACGGATGCTGTTGGCCGGCTTGCCTTTGATCGGCAGCACCGCCTGGATCGACGGGTCACGAGCATCGAGGGTGGTACCACCGGCCGAGTCGCCTTCGACGATAAGCAACTCGGTTGGACGGCCCAACAGGTTTTTACGGGTGCAGTCACGCAACTTGGCCGGCAGCCCGTTGGGACGTGCGCTCGACGCCCTCGCCAACAGGGCCTTCGCTGCGTCTTTGTCGGCCGTCGACTTGGTGCGGATACGCATCGTTGCCACCGCCGAGTCGGCGACCCGTTTGGCATCGACAGGATTCTCCTCGAGCCATGCGGTGAGCTGCGGCAAGATCACGCTGCGAACATGGGCGGCGACCTCGGTGGTCATCAGCTTCGACTTGGCGTTACCGGCGAACTGCGGCGAGGGGGTCATCACCGAAACGACTGCGACGGCACCTTCGAAGATGTCACGCGTGGTCGGTGCGGACTCTTTCTCCTTCAGCAGACCCCTATCGGCAATGTACTTCTGCACCGCCTCGGTGACTGCTCGGCGGGTTCCATCGAGATGGGTTCCCCCGTCGGGATTGGCGACCCCGTTCGCGTACCCGAAGCAGGTGTCACGATCGCTGTCGGCCCACACGATCGACATTGCGACGGTGGTGCCACGCACCTCGCCGTGGAACGACAACACAGGCGAGATCAGGGCGCGGTCGGTGACGAGTTCGGCGACGAGATCGGCGACGCCACCTGACGAGAACCACGTCTGCTCGGCTTCGCGACCGCGCCGACGGTCGCGCATGATGAACGAAACGCCCGGGTGGATGAAGCTCTTGTGCCGGAACCGGTCGGCGACGATGCGAGTGGACCACCGCTGCGCGTCGAGCGCCGCACCGTGTTCGTCGTGGAACAAGGTGATGTCGGGCCAGAACGTGATGATGGTTCCGGTCTGCGGCTTGCCGCCGGGGCCCTTTGGAACACGGCCGGATATCTGTACCGGGCCGTCGGGCACACCGAGGGCTGGGCCCTTCGACCCCGCACCCTTTGCGTTGGTGACCGCGCGGTACGTCTGGGTGTAGCGCGAGCCATCACGCCACACCTCGGCATCGACCCGCGCGGACATCGCTGTAACGACCGACGCGCCGACCCCGTGCAGCCCCCCAGAAACCTTGTAACCGCCATCGCCGAACTTTCCGCCGGCGTTCGTCTCGGTGAGCACGACATCGAGTGCCGAGCGGCCCTTGTGCGGACCGTCTTTCATCGCATCGACAGGGATACCACGACCGAAATCTTGCACCGCGACAGAGCCATCGTCGTTGAGGGTCACGATCACCCTGTCACCGTGGCCGGCCATGACCTCGTCAACTGCGTTGTCGACCAACTCCCAGATCAGGTGGTGGAGGGCTGCGATATCAGTCGCCCCGAGATACATCTCGGGGCGCAGCCGTACGTGGCCGAGCCCGGTCAGCGTCTGGATCTGGGCTGCCGTGTAGTCGGTAGACATCGGTGGTTGGTTCCTCGAAAGCTCCGGGTAAAAAGGCGGGTCGTCGGTTGATCATCTTCGCGGACGGAACGGGCCGAACCGGTGGATGCGGGTCACACCGACCGGCGACGGCCCGGCCCGGCCCGAGGTTGCAGTGTAGCGAACATGTGTTCCCAGCGGTGGTACCTGTGACTGCTGGCCGGTTGGCCTCGAACCAGCACGTCTGTGAGTTTCGGTGCAGACTGAGCCGCCGGAACCTCACGAACCAGGTGTCCACCCCGATCCTGTGGCGTGGCGGTGGCTAGTTCTTGACCAGCTAGTGTCGGCCGGACGGACTACTGGGGAGGTCGGCGATGGCGATGTGTCCATTCCGTGATGTACTCGACCGGGCGTTGGCCATCAACGTCGGTGCAACCATCGAGACCGGTGCCCGCACATCGTTCCCGCTCATGCCCGTCGGACTGGCGGCCGACATGGGGCGCACAGCGGACGGTACACCGCTGTTCGATCCGCGGATTTTCGATTCTGCCGAGTTCGCGCGCAACCCGTATCCGTATTACCGGATCCTGCGCGACCACTACCCCGTCTACTTCGACAAGCTGCACAACTGCTACTACGTCACGCGCTACGACGACATCACCGCGTGCTACCTCGATGACGAAGGGTTCAACACCATCCCGAAAGGGTCATCGAGCGGCGTACTCGGCAATACCCAACTCGAACTGAGCGGCATCGAGCACCGCCGCCGACGCAATCTGTACGGTCGACACCTGGTCGGCCAAGCGCTCGACAAGCGGGTACCCGCCATCCGTCGGCTGGCGACCGAGATGATCGCCGGATGGAAGACCGACGCGCCGAGCGAGGTCGTGCAGTATGACGCCGGCATGGGCCGGGCGCGCATCGAGCTCGGCGGGGCATTCGCCAACGAGTTCCCGATCCGCGTGGTATGCCAGGTACTCGGCATCCCCGACGATGCACGCCAGAGCTTCGTCTACTGGTATCACTCGATGATGACCGGCTTGGGCGGGTCCGAGACCGCCCAGCAGGGGCTCGAGGCCCGACAACACCTCGAGGACTACGTCGAGGGTCTGGTCGAGCAACGACGCAGTCAACCAAGCTTTCTCACCGATGACAGCGGCAAGGTGCTCGGGCGCGACATCATCTCCGAGTTGTGCGCCACCAAAGTCGACGGCGACTGGCTGTCGACAGAGGAGATCACGTCGAACATCGCCCTCATCGTGGGCGGCGGCGGAGAAACCACCCGCGGCGCGATCTTGAACATGTGGTATCTCCTCCTGCAGCACCCCGATCAGTTTGCTGCGGTACGCGCCACCCCCTCGCTGTGGGACGCAGCATTCCACGAAACGCTGCGCCACTCCACCTCGATCGGCGGCCAACCGCGGCACAATACGTTCGACCTTCAACTCCACGGGGTACACATCCCGGCCGGCTCGTTGATGCACATGGTGGATGTGTCGGCGAATCACGACGACCGCGTCTTTGCCGACCCTGGACGGTTCGACATCCACCGATCCGACCTGTACGTCGGCAAGCTACTCCGCAGCGGGTACCGGGCCGATGGTCGGGCCAGCCATATGGCCTTCGGGGTCGGCCCACACCTCTGTCCGGGTGCCTGGATCTCGCATCAAGAATCGGTTACGGGATCGCGCCTGCTCGCTGAACGATTGGGCGACGTGCAGATCGCCGCCGACCGCATGCCGACCGACGTCACTGGAAGTGGGTTGGCGCCCATCGGTCTCGGCGCGATCCGCGCACTCTGGCTCGATGTGGAGCTGATCTGAATGTCGTCGACATCAACCGGGTTCCGCACGTACGAGGTGTATCAACGGATGCGCGTCGGCGAGTCGACAGCAAAATTTTCGCCGCGCCACCTCACCTCGCCGGACTTCCTGGTCGACCCATACCCGGCTATCACCACGCTGCGCGAGCACTATCCGTGTTACCGAGACTGGCCGGGCAACGCGTTCTGGATCACACGTTACGACGACGTCACCTCGGTCTTCGTCGATGACGCCAACTACGAGGGGCGATCGAAGCGTTGGTTCTATGGCATCGAGTCGTTCGGCCGCGACCTCGGTGACGAACTTCCCGTGCTCACCTGCCGTGCGGCGCATCTCGATGCCAACGCCCGGCCGGTGGCCGACACCGTCGTCGGCGAGTTCCTTGCCGAAGGTGCGACCGACCTGGCCACCGAATTCGCCGCCCGCTTCGCAATGGAACTGTTAGCCCGCGTGCTCGACCTGCCGGCCGCCGACCTCGCCCGCTTCACCGAGCGTTACCTGCGAATGCAGCGCGGGTGGCTGTGGGAGCCGCGCGCCCAACGCGACGGGCGAGCTGCGATCGACGAACTCGTCGACTACTTCGCCCCGATCCTGGCCGCACGGCGGCACGAGCCAGGCGACGACCTGATCTCGGTCATCGGTGCTCTCGAGCTGCCGGGCGGCCCCGCCACCGCCGACGACCTTGTCATCACGCTGCTCGAGCAGGATCACGAGACGCTGCATGGTTCGCTCGCCAACCTGTGGTTCTTGCTGCTCACCCATCCCGATCAGTTGGTGACGGTGGTCGGCGACCGACGCCGGGTGAAGCTGGCATGGCTCGAAGCAATGCGGCATTCACCCCCGGTGTTGGCGGCTCGTTGCTTCGCTCGGCACGAAGTCGAACGGTTCGGACGCCTGATTCCCGAGGGTGCGCTCCTGATCTGCTCGGCCGCCGCAGCAAACCGCGACCCGAGGGCGTTCGATGCTCCCGACGAGTTCAACGTCGCACGCAAGGACCTGTGCGCTCGCGAGCCTCGCGGCCACTACCGTGCCGATGGCCTTCCGACAGGAATTTCGTTCGGCACGGGCAAGCCGTCAAGGTTCCCGGCCCTACCCGAGGACCGGCCGCGCTCGGCCTACGCCATCACCCGCGATACGGCGGTTGCGGCATCGAATGCACTACTCGACGCGGTGGTCGGCCTTCGCCTGTCCCCCGGCACAACCCCGCAGCTACGTTCCCTGCGCCTGGGTGAGATGCGCACGTGCTGGCAGTTGCCAGTGCACTTCACCGCATCGAGTTGACATCCTCAGGAATCTCCTCAATCTCCTTAATCCTCGGAAATCTCCGCAATCGCGGCGATGCCGGCCAGATGCTCGGCGCGTGATGCTCGGCTCATCCCGAATGCATAGGTCCGTCCTGTTGGGCCACCCCGACCATGCTCCAACACGTTCGCGACCGCTTGCGCGATGTCGGAGGGTCTCATCCCGGCATCGGCCATGGCCGGTGATACGCCGCGTAGCATCGGAGTGTCGGTGGCGCCGAATGCGAGGCCGTTGACCCGGATGCCGAAGGGCGCGAGTTCCACCGCCCAACTCTCGGTGAGGCGCCACAAACTGAACTTCGCGCAGTCATAGCCGGTGGCGGGGAGTCCCGTGATGAAGTGGCCGGCAAGCACGTGATCGGTGAGAATGTTGACGATGTCGCCGCCGCCCGCCTCGCGCATTGCCGGCACGAGTGCAGTAGCGCAATGGAACGCGCCGGAAGAGCATGCCCCGAGCGCATCGCTGAAGGCACGCACTTGTGTGTCATACGACCCTGCGGTGAGCCGGGTGTCGTTCCAGACGGCGGCGTTATTGATGAGCACATCGACGCGACCGAATCTTTTGATCGCCTCGTCGGCAGCGCTTCTCACCTGCGCTGCGTCGCCGACATCGCATGTGAGCGCCAGTACATCTCGGCCGACGCTACGAACCAGGTCGGCCATCTCGGCGTTGCCGTCGGCATCTACATCGAACCCGACGATGTCGTAGCCCCGCTCGGCGAGGCCCACACACAACCCGCGCCCGATTCCGGCCGCTGACCCCGTCACCACTGCTGCACGCTTGCCCAGTTCCATAGTTGGTTTCTACCTCATCGACGCGCCCCCACCACCGCCGGCCCACAGTGCTCATGTGCTACATTGAAGCACATGAGCGAAGTTGGGATTCGATTACTCAAGCAAAACGCCTCTGCGGTCGTCGCCGATGCGGCTGCCGGCCACACGATCACCATCACGGACCGAGGCCGACCGGTGGCGCAGATGACCCCGATCCCCACATCGCGGCTGCAGGGGGTGCTCAACGCGGGCTATGGGCGACGAGCACGCCGCCCAATCGCTACCCTGCCGGCACCCGAACCAGGTCCCAGTCTGTCGGCCGCCATCTCAGCAATGCGCGGCGACGAACGCTTCTGATCATGGCGCACTACCTCGACACCTCGGCGCTGGCGAAGCTCGTCGTGGCCGAAGCCGAGACCGATGCATTGCGGGCATGGCTTGCCCAGGCCGACCGAGAGCCGGTGTCATGCGACCTCACCCGCACCGAACTCGCCCGGGCTGTGCGACGCGTTGCCCCGGACCGTGCAGTACTGGCGCGCAATGTCCTCGACGCCGTCACGCTGCTCGCGGTCACGACGTCGACGTTCGAGGCCGCCGGACGATTGGAGCCGACGATGCTGCGAACGCTCGACGCGATCCACATCGCGGCTGCTCTCGAACTCGGTGACGAGCTCGACAGCATCGTGACCTACGACGAGCGAATGGCTGACGCCGCACGTGCAAACGGGCTACCTGTGACGGCACCCAACTGAGCCCCTGCCCGTTGCAGCAAAACCGCCCGACCTTTGGCGTTGGGCTGTCATTGACAACAACCCAACGCCAAAGCTCAGCCCTCGAACGATCAGGCGCTCGGCACGTCTTGCACGACCGGCGCTTCGGCTTCGGCTTCGGCTTCGGCCGCGGATGCTTCTACGACGGCGGACTCGCCCGCCGGTGCCTCGCCCGCCGGTGCCTCGCCCGCCCGTGCCTCGCCCGCCGGTGCCTCGCCGCCCTCTTGGAAGTACTCGGCCCACGCGGATTCGCGCTCGGAGTCGTCGGCACCGGCGGTCCAGTTGCCGTGCTCGTCGACCTCGAAGTGCTCACGGTACTCCTGTGCTAGCTCGCCACCCTCGGCGGCCTGCTTGATCGACAGGCTGATCCGCCGGCGAGCAAGGTCGAGATCGATGATCTTGACCCACAACTCTTCGCCCGGCGTGACGACCTGCTCGGGAGAATCGACGTGATGGGTCGACATCTCGGAGATATGCACCAACCCCTCGATGCCGTCGCCGACCTGCACGAATCCGCCGAACTGAACGAGCTTGGTGACACGGCCGTAGACCAGTTGGCCAACCTCGTGACTGCCCGCGAACTCTTGCCACGGATCCTGCTGGGTCGCCTTCAGCGACAGGCTGATCCGCTCACGATCGAAGTCGACATCGAGCACCTGCACGGTGACCGGATCGCCAACGGCGACCACAGTGCCCGGGTGGTCGACGTGCTTCCACGACAACTCGCTGACGTGGATGAGTCCGTCCATACCGCCGAGATCGACGAACGCACCGAATGACACGACGCTCGATACGACACCCTCGCGAATCTCGCCCGGCTTCAAGTTGGTGAGGAAGCTGTCGCGGCTCTCCTTCTGGGTCTCTTCGAGATACGCACGACGACTGAGCACAACGTTGTTGCGGTTCTTGTCGAGTTCGATGATCTTGGCTTGCACGATCTTGCCGACGTATGGAGCCAGGTCGCGAACGCGACGCAGTTCGACCAACGACGCCGGCAGGAAGCCACGCAGACCGATGTCGACGATGAGTCCACCCTTGACCACCTCGATGACAGGTCCTTCGACCACACCGTCTTCTTCCTTGACCCGCTCGATGGTGCCCCACGCCCGCTCGTACTGCGCCCGCTTCTTGGACAGCAGCAGCCGGCCTTCCTTGTCCTCCTTTTGGAGGACGAGGGCTTCGATCTGCTCGCCCAGCTTGACGATATCGGCTGGGTTGACGTCGTTACGGATGCTCAGTTCGCGAGCAAGGATCACACCTTCGCTCTTGTAACCAATGTCGAGAAGCACTTCGTCACGGTCGATCTTGACGACGATGCCATTGACGAGCTGTCCGTCTTCGACGGTGACGAGCGTGCCATCGATCGCATCGGCAAACGACATGCCGAGGTCATCGAACGTGATCTGGCGGGGGGTGTAATTGCCCTCAGCGTCGAACGAGCCTTCTACGGCTGCGCTGGCGATGACGGGAGTTGAGGTATCGGACAATGGGCTGAGCTTTCCTAGGGATGGGGAACTCGTCCGGTGAGATCCGGACCAGAAAACAATAGCAGCTCAAGACCGGTCTTCACGCCCTACGGGTGATCGCGCGTCACCCCGCTCGACGGGTGGCCAGCACCAAGTACTCGGGCGATTCGGTGGTCGCAGGCTCTACGCCGTATCGGCCCGGTTCGACGCTCGACACCGAATCAACCTCCAACTGGTGACGGTCGAGCAACAGGCGCAGCTCACGTGGCGTGTAGCAGCCAGTCCACAGATCGACCTGACGGGCCTCGCCGGCGCCGCTGCGTACCTCGGTCACCTCGTGGCTGATCCCGCGGTCGGCATCGAAACTGGCTGCGTCATGGTACTTCACCGCGAAGTAGGCGTTGAATGCGCTCAGCGCGACACGCCCGCGGGGCCGTAAGGCACGCGCAATCGCGGCGACCACCTGTGCGTCTTCGCCACTGGCAGTCATCAGCCCAAACGCTCCCTGGCACAGACAAACGACAGCGTCGAACTCACCCTCGAAGGTCATCAGCCTGGCATCGAGCCGCTCGAATGTGGCTCCAGCGGGCGCATCACGTTGGGCGATCGCGATGAACGGTCGGCTGATGTCGATGCCGTGCACGATCATACCCCGGCGAGCCAATTCGTTCGAATGGCGGCCTGGACCGCACCCGACGTCGAGCACACGCTGGCCTGGTCGTAGGTCGAGAACGGTCACGAGGTGATCAACCTCTTGGCGCGTGCCCTTGGTGAACGAATACCGCAAATAGGCCTCACCGAGATGCTCGGCCACCGGCTCGAACCAGTGTTGGTGGTCGGGACTGGCCTCCGCTGCGTTGGTCATCCTTTGGCGTCGGCCCAGGTGGCGCCCCAGGCGACGTTGACCTCGAGTGGCACGACCAGTTCGGCCGCGTGGCGCATGATCTCAATCACCATCGGGCCGACCTCAACGCGCTCCTCGTCGGGCACTTCGACCACAACTTCGTCGTGAACCTGCAACACGACCCTGCTTCGGTGGCCGCCACGAACCAATGCCTCGTCGATGCGCACCAGCGCGACTTTGAAGATGTCGGCAGCCAGCCCTTGGATACCGGCATTCATCGCCTGACGCTCACCGGCTTGGCGCACACGGAAGTTGGAACTCATCAATTCGGCGATGGGCCGCCGACGGCCGAACAAGGTTTCGGTGTACCCACGCTTGCGGGCCTCGACCACGGTGTGCTCCATGTAGGCCTTCACATTGGGGAACGCCAGGAAGTAGGCGTCCAGAATGACGGCCGCCTCGTCGGTCGGGATGCCCAGCCGCTGACCAAGCCCGTAGGCCTCCATGCCATAGGCCAGGCCATAGCTGACCATCTTGGCCTTCGACCGTTGCTCAACGGTGACATCGGCCGCCAGGACCCCGAAGATTCGCTCCGCCGTTGCGCTGTGGATGTCGCGTCCACCGATGAACGCCTCGATGAGTCCCGGGTCGTTGGCGAGGTGGGCGATGCACCGCAGCTCGATCTGGTTGTAGTCGGCCACCAGCAACATGCATCCGGTAGCTGGTACGAAGGCCTTGCGAAATCGACGCCCCTCCTCGCTACGCACCGGAATGTTGTGCAAGTTCGGTTGGTCGCTGCTCAACCTTCCCGTGCGGGCCACAGTCTGGTTGAAGGTCGCATGAATGCGGGCGTCGGGGCCAACCTCGGCCAACAAGCCGGCACCGTAGGTACTGCGCAGCTTTTCGACCTCGCGATACCTCAGCAGCGGTTCGATGAACTCCGGCCACTGATCGCGTAACTTCTCGAGCGTTGCGGCATCGGTGGAGAAGCCGGTCTTGGTCTTCTTGCCAGGTACCAGACCGCGCTCGGTGTAGAGGATCTCTCGCAATTGAACCGGGGAGTTGATGTTGAACGGCCTGCCGACGACAACTTGCAGTTCGGTGCCCAGTCGCTCGACATCGGCGGTGAGCGAGGCGTTCAACTGCCGAAGCTCATCGGTCGCGACCGCAATACCGACGTGTTCCATCTTGGCCAGCACTCGCACGAGGGGATTCTCGATGGTCGCGTACAGTTCGGCCATTCCCTGCTCGCGCAGTTCCCGGTCGAGCGCGTCCGCCAGATGAGTGACCGCGAGAGCTTCGGCCGAAGCAGCACCGCGGCCATCGCCATGATCTCCGAAGTCCAACTGGCCTGACGCCGTTGCACCGTCGATGGACATTTCGAACGGCGTGTACTTGGCAAGCAGTTCGCCAACCGAGTAACGGGTCTCGGCGGGATCGATCAGATACGCGGCAATAGCCGTATCGAGATGCAGGCCGGCGAGTTCGACACCCGATTGCAAGAGGGCACGCATGATCGGCTTCGCATGATGGGCTCGCACCCGTGGGTGGCCACCGATCGCGGCGGCGACAAGGGGATCGTTCATCAAGCGGTCGTCGAGCCATACCACTGATCACGCGTCCGCGTCGGTGACGATGGCGAGACCGCGCAGCGTCGACCGTCCCGGCTCGCCTGACCACGACGCGCCAAGATCCAATTGTGCGAGCCCGCCGATCAGCGTCACCGTCTCATCGGTCGAGGTGGCCACCGACACCTCGGGGTGCAGCACTTCGCCAACGACCGTCGCAGGGGCAGCACCGAGAGTGCCGAGCGCCTCGACCAACCTGGTGTACAGCGAAGAGAACTCGAGGAAATCGAACAGCCGACGAACTTCGGCGTGATCGGGATCGATCGTGCTCGTGACAAACTCGACTTCGACCTCGATGGGGGCGTCACGGCGCAGCAGCATCAACGCAGAATTGTTCCGTGCCCGCGCTTCGTTGTCGATGAGAGACTGACGCAGCTTCGGGGTTTGAGCATCGACGTTGGCAAAGATTCCGTCCAACCCTCCGTACGTGGTGATCAGCTTGGCGGCGGTCTTCTCGCCGACGCCGGGGACACCCGGAAGGTTGTCGCTCGGGTCGCCGCGCAACGCTGCGTATTCGACGTACTGGGCTGGCGTGACCCCGGTCTTGTCGATGATGCCTGCTTCGTCGTACAGCGCATAGTCGCTTACGCCGCGCTTGTTGTAGAGCACCTTCACGTGCGGATCGTGCACCAACTGGTAGCTGTCGCGATCTCCTGTGACGATGACCACGTCGTGGCCTTCTGCCTTGCCTCGTTCGGCGAGGGTGGCAATGATGTCATCCGCCTCCCAGCCGGACAGGTCGACCGAGGTGATCCGCAACGCCTCGAGCACTTGGCGCACGAGCCCCATCTGCTGGCGGAGGATGTCGGGTGCCGCCACTCGTTGAGCCTTGTACTCCGGGTTGGCTACGTGACGAAACGTTGGCTCCGGACGATCGAAAGCGGCAATGATCTGGTCGGGATGCTGATCTTTGAGGAGGTTGATCAACATCGACGTGAAGCCGAACACGGCGTTGGTCACCTGTCCGCTTGCGGTCGACATGTCGGCTGGCAAGGCAAAAAACGCACGGTACGTGAGGGAGTTCCCGTCGAGCAGGAGGATCTTCATGTGAGTGCAGCCTGTCCGCTCACGGGCGAAGCGCGCCTGCAATGATGCGGTCGGCCACCTCACGCATCCGTGATCGCTCGCTCATTGCTGTGCGCTGGATGAACGTGAAGGCGTCCTGCTCGCGCAGCCCGCAATCGTCCATCAAGACGCCTTTGGCGCGTTCGATCACCTTGCGCGATTCGAGTTGTTCGCCCAGTGAATCAATTTCGCCTGTGAGGTTCTGCAGTTCACGGAACCGACCGATTGCGACCTCGATCGCCGGAATGAGGTCACTCTTTTGGAATGGCTTGAGCAGATACGCCAATGCCCCAGCGTCGCGCGCCTGCTCGATCACTTCACGTTGGCTGAACGCGGTGAGCATGAGCACGCCACAGATACGGTCGGCCGAGATTATCCGTGCGGCTTCGATGCCATCGAGACCCGGCATCTTGACATCGAGGATGACGAGATCGGGTCGCAACTCGCGGACAAGTTCGATCGCCTTGTCGCCGCGCCCGGTCTCGCCTACGACCTCATAGCCCTCCTCCTCGAGGGTCTCTTTGAGGTCGAGCCGGATGATTGCTTCATCTTCGGCGATCACTACTCGGATCGTCATGACTGGCGTCCTTTCAGGTTCGGCCCACTGCCATTCAAGCAGGTACGACCGACGTTGGATACCAGGACCCAGACCGTGCTCTGCGAATCAGCTGCCGGCGGGGCACGCGGCAGCCCTGTTCATCTGTCTGTCAGCGCATCGAGGAGTTCGTCCTGACGCGCTTGGAGTTCCACGATCGAGCGAGTCACGTGCGACCGGTGCACCGCCATCGCATCAGCGTGCTCCTGTGCCTGCCGGAACTCGCGCCCCACTCCAGGCGACTCTGACACCAAGGAACGAATCCGCGTCTCGTCGGCGTCGTCGGACAAGTGCATCAATTGCTCGTCGATCACCGACAGCTCATCGCGCAGACCGCGCAGACGGCTATTGATCTGACGAAGACGGCGCTCGATCAGTCGTTTGCCCATGTCTCGCAGTGTACGTAACGGGATCGGCCAGACTGGATGGGTGAACGACGAATGGGGCATCAGCGACGGATACTGGGACATCACCGGCAACTGGCACCAAACGTCCGATGCGACTCGGGCGCTACTCCGTGCAGCGATGGGCGAACCACAAGCGGGCCCAGGGATGTGGTTTGTGGCACATGGATCATCTGAACCGCTGTGGAACGCGTGCGACATCGTGCTGGAGGACGGCCGGCGATGGGCCGGTATGACCTCACTACCACCCGAACTTCCGCTCGGCTATCACACGCTCCATCCCGTCGATGGTTCACCTCCCACCGATGTGGTGGTGTATCCAACAGCGTGTCCCGAGTTGCCGCGGATGTGGGGCGTCGCCGTCCAGACCGCGTCGCTGTGGAGCGATGCCTCGTGGGGAATCGGAGACCTTCGTGACCTCGCCGCGCTCGCCACCCAGGTGCTCGCCGCTGGCGGCGGCGCGCTGCTGATCAGTCCGCTGCACCAACCAGCGCCCACGTTTCCGGTGGAGCCGAGCCCCTACTATCCGAGCACCCGTCGGGCTTGGGGCCCACTTCTGCTGGCGATGGATGGTCCCCCGCCGGCAGTGTTACGTTGCACCGGCGACACCCTCATCGACCGTGACGCAGTTTGGTTGGCCAAGCGCGCGGCCCTCGAAACGTTGTTCTCGGCCGATGACGCTGCTGCTGCTGGCGGTGCGGCTGGCGGTGACGCTGCGGCTGGCGCTGGCGCTGCTTCGCTGGAGCCGTCGCCGATTTCGTGGTGGAACGCCCGTCGTGAGGCAATCGGCCTGGATCCTGAGGTCGACATCGCCAGACTCGCCCGCTTTCACGAGTGGCTGCAGATCCGGCTCGAGATCCAACTCGCAGCAGTAACAGCCACCGGGATCGCACTCATCGGCGACCTGGCAGTCGGCTTTGCCCCCGATGGCGCCGACGCCGACGCCTATGCCGATGTGCTCGCGCTGGATCTCCGGCTTGGAGCGCCGCCCGATCCGTTCAACGACCAAGGACAAGATTGGGGGATCCCACCGTTCGTCCCGTCGAAGTTGCGCGCGGCGCGGTATCAACCCTTCATCGACACAGTCAGGGCGGCCTTTCACGGCGTGAATGGGTTGCGGATCGATCACGTCATGGGTCTGTTCCGCCAGTTCCTCATCCCGACCGGCGGCTCGCCCGCCGACGGTGCCTACGTCCAGTTCCCGGCCGAGGAGTTACTGTCGATTCTTTGCCTGGAGGCGGTCCGCGCAGGCGCCTTCGTGATCGGTGAGGACCTCGGGACCGTGGCACCCGAAGTTCGGGCGATGCTCGCTCAACGTCGCATCGCAGCGACCAAGGTGCTGTGGTTCGAACCCGGTCTCCCCGGCACCTGGCCCCAACAAGCACTGGCCACCATCACCACTCACGACCTCCCGACGATCACCGGTGTGTTCCAGAGCGCCAACAGTGTTGACGGTGATCAGGCAATGCGCGACCGACTCAGCGCCGTAGCGCCCAACGCGGTGACTGCAGCAGAAGCGATCCACGCGGCCCACGACGCATTGCTCGCCTCCCCCGCCGGCATTCGTCTGCTGGCGGCCGAGGACCTCTGCGGTTCACCGCGCCGGCCGAATCTTCCCGGCCTCAACGATTATCCGAGCTGGCGTACCCGACTGCCGGTGCCGGTCGCCCACCTCAGCATCAACGGCGACTCGACCGGCTGAAACGAAGCAACATCAGCAGCGTTTGGTAGGTCGAGCCCCTCAGAGGGGGCTCGA
>JANYDH010000111.1 GCA_025359865.1 Actinomycetes bacterium
CGGCGGCATGGATTCCATCGAGGGTGTCCGCTCGCTGCAAGGACTCATCCAGGCTGAGCGCGAACTCTTCAGAGAAGCCGATCTAGTGCACGCGATCAGCGCCGCCATCGTCGACACTGTGTCTGACGAATACGGCGTTGCGTTCGACCCGACCCGCGTCGACGTGTCAGCGATCGGCCTACGCGACCGAGTGCACGTCGAACCGCCGTCGGCGAACGACCGGTCGATTCTGTTCGTCGGGCGCCTTGAATCCCGCAAGGGCATCCACGATTTGCTTTCGGCGATCGAGTTGCTCGCCCCGCAACATCACGATCTGGTGTGGCGCATCGCCGGCGCCGAAACGAACCAGCCGGGCACCTCCAGCTTGGAGGCGCAGTTCCGTCGCCGGAACCTGAACGCTCCGTGGCTCGAACATGTCGACTTCTTGGGGGTGGTGTCCGACGAGCAACTCGACGACCTATACGCCACTGCGGAAGTTGTCGTACTTCCGTCGCGCTACGAGTCGTTCGGGTTGGTCATGGTGGAGGCGATGATGCACGGCAAGCCGCTGGTGAGCTGCAACATCGGCGGCATTGCCGAAGTGGTCCGTGACGGCGTCGACGGTCTGCTTGTACCTCCCAGCGATCCGGATGCGCTCGCTACGGCAATCGAACGACTCGTCTCTGACGCTGACCTGCGCGAGTCGATGGGTCGCGCCGGGAGGCAGCGGTTCGAACAGGAATTCTCGATGGCAGCAGCAACGACCCGATTCGAGCGTCTACTCGCACGGGTCCGTTTCGTCGCTCCCGGCGACACCGGGGGTGCAGTCGTCACCACAACGGGGGGCAATCGGGGTATCGAGTTGGTGGATGCCACCGGCGTCCAGTTCGCAGCCTGCACCGTGACCAGCACGCGGCACGTCGCCCTACATGCCACGCTCGACTCGCGTGTCTCTGTCTCGACAGGCACCTCGACGGAAGTCATCGACTTGCGGCCGGGATGGCAACGGATTCCTGTCGGGCAAAGCGAGAGCTCGATCGAGCGACTCGCAAGTACAGGCGTAGTCGTCTTCGGTGGGGTCATCGAAGTGGCCCACCTACCGTGACCCGAGTGGCGATCGTCGCCGGAATCTGTGTGCCCGGTGATGCCATCTCTGCGGCCGTTGCCACGCAAGCGGCGTTACTCAACGAACTACCCGGCATCGAGTCGGTCGACGTGTTCGTCCAGTTCTGTTCGCGCCCCGTCGACTGCATGGTGCACAACGTTGGTAGTTCGTGGGAGTTGCTCTGTCATCCTCGTTTCCAAGCTGCCGACGTGGCCATCATGCACTGGGGTGTCCACTTCGACCTCTTCGACTCGCTTGCGATCCTGCCTCAGTTGAGCGCCGCCGGTGACGGTCCCGTACCGGTGGTCCATTTCCACAACTCGACCCCGCGTGATCTCGTCGACCCGTCATCACATGACGTGATCGAACGATCTGTGCGCCAGATTCAGCTGCTCGCCAGTAGTGCTGTTGCCGTATGGACGTACAGCCCGTTCAACGTCGAGACGCTTCTTGCACTTGATGTCGCCGCGGCGCGCATTGGTTTCGTCCCGTTCCCCGTCGACGCCCCGCGACCGATCCGCCCCCATCGCCGGAAGAAGCACCTCGATCTCGTCGCGGTCGGCAGGATCGTGCCTGCGAAAGGGCAACACGTACTCGTCGAAGCATTGTCGATGCTGCCGGCGAAACTGTTGCGGCGGATCACGCTGCGGATCGCCGGCAATGCCAGCCTGTCCTCCGACCAGTATCTCGCCGGCCTGATCGACCAAGTAGCCGCGCGCGGCCTGTCCAACCACGTGCAGTTCATCGGTCAACCCGACGACGAAGCACTGTGGTCGCTCTATGAACGTAGCCACATCTTGGTCAGCACGTCATCGCACGAAGGCTTCTGTGTGCCGGTGCTCGAGGCATACATCGCCGGGTGCAAAGTGATCGGCACGCACGCGGGCAACCTGCCGTACATCGTGCAACCACCCGACCCAGTCGTACCGCCGAATGATCCGGCGGCGTTGGCCCTTGCGATCGAGGTCGTCGCCAACGAACTTCAGTCCGCATCGACGCATGACCGGCCACTGGTTGCTGCCCTGATCGAGCGCTACAGCACGGCATCCGCCCGCACGCACCTGGCCGCAGGTATCGACGAGCTACTCGCCAGTCGGGCACTGCTCTGATCTTGTCTGAATCAGCCCCACTCGATCGGCGTGTTCGGTGGCCAGCCCGCAGCGGGATCCTCGAGTATCTGGCGCAGTATTCGACCTGTAATCGTCAGCGCTCCGGGACCAGAGAAATGCAACCCATCTGCACGTACCGGTTGCCCACCTGATTGGGCTTCACAATCGGCGCCTCGACAGATCAGCGAATGAACATCGAAGAAGCCGGCCTGAGTTGGCCGAGACTTGACGAACTCGGCCATCACTGTGCGCAGGCAGTCGTAGGCCGTATCGAGTTCGGGGCTGGCTCCGGCGGACCGCCAGTATCCGGGCGCAATGAACCACACCGGTGCGCCCGTCGACGACAGGTCGTCGACAGCCAACGAATACAGCTCATGAACACGCTGGGCGAGCACCGGATCACATTGTGTACGAAACGAATCCTGATACAACCACCCCGACCAACTCCCATAGACGAACAACACCACATCGGGTCGGAACGATCGAACATCTTCGGCCCATCGCTGCACGATTTCGACACATGACTCGTCCTCGGTATAGCTCGGCCCGGCCGACGTTCGTTCGCGGTCGTAACTGCATGACGGCGCAGCCCGAGAAAACAGTTGCAACCCGACGCTTGTGGCGAGCGCGTTGATCGGATCATTCAGGCTGGCTCCGACGGAGTCTCCTACCAACATGATCCGGTACGGTCGGCCTTCGGGGCGCGGCGACACCCCGACTGTGCCAGTACCGATCACCGCCGTCGAGCCCGAGTCGTCGCCCACGTCGACAGTTGGCGCCGTTTCTTCGGCCACCGCTGCAGCCGTCAGGGGCTGGGTGGCCCCGACCGTGGTGGCCACCAGCGCGACAACTACCAGTAGCGCCCCAGCGAGCGCCGTCAGCCGTGGACGCGAGAACGCCTTCAGCCCACGGTGACGCAGCGGGAACTCGACCACGTTGAACGATGCCGCAGCGACCAGGAGCGACGCTGGCACCACGATCAACGTGACCGCAATATCACCAAGGTCGTACTGCTGACGCAGGAATTCGGCCATTGGCCAGTGCACCAGATAGATGCCGTAGCTCCATGTGCCGAGCTTGGCGAGCCAGCGCAGTGACAACGCAGCCGAGACCAACCCGGTATTTGGCGGGCGAAGCGCCATCACGAGCACACCGGTGGCGATCGAGACGAGTTGGAACGGGCCACGGAACGTGGACCGCAACGCACCGTCCAAGAAGAACGTGGCGAACAGTAACCAGCCAATCGCTAAGGGAGCAGCCACCATGACGGTTCTTCGCGCAACAGTCACTGATAACGCAGGAAGCACGGCAGCGCTCGCTCCGATGAGGATCCCGAATGCCCGAGTGTCGGTACCGAGGTAGAACCGGTCGATCGATGCGTGCGCCACCATCCACCACTGCCAGGCCAACGCCACGACGGCCAGCGCCGGAAGCAACCAGCGTCGGTGAATGGTTCTCAACAACACCAGCGCGATAACCGGATAGACGAGATAGAACTGCTCCTCCACCGCCAAGCTCCACATATGGCGCAGCGGACTTGCGGCAGCGAATTGTCGCCAATAGCCAGCACCACCGAAGATCGCGACCCAGTTCGACGTGTAGGTCACCGCACCAAGCACGTCTCTGCGAATGCTGCTGTACGACGTGGTCGCTGACACCACCCTGGTGAACACCGCAACGACGCCCAGCAACATGAACATCGCCGGGAGCAACCGGCGCGCTCGCCGCTTCCAGAACTCCCTCAGGCTGATTCGGCCGGTGCGGTCGAACTCGCTACACAGCAGCGACGTGATCAGGTAGCCGGAGAGCACGAAGAAGATCTCGACGCCGATCCAGCCGCCGCGAAGAATACCCGTGTGATATAGGACGACCACGGCGACCGCCAGGCCGCGCAACCCGTCGAGCGCGGGGTTGTAGACAAATCTGCCAGGCACCGCCTCATTCATGACCGCCCGAGTGTACCGAGCGGAGGCCTCAGGTGAAGGTCGCCGTGGCCGAACCGGAAGCGCCTACATCTGGGGACCTACCGACAGTGGGAGTTGCAACGTCGATGCGGTTCCGACACGGTCGACTGCGACTCGAATCGGACGGTCACGGCCGGTATGGCTGACGAACAACATCTCAGTAGAACAGAGCCCACATCTGCCGGATCGCTGCGAGCAGCAGGACGACAGAAGCGGCCGACACGGCGACAGTGCTCAACTGTACGTCGGACCGTTTCCGCACCATCGAGATACTGGCCGCAGCAACCGGGAGGAACGGCAGCATGTACCGTCCCTGGGCGCCTTCGATGATCGCCTGCCCGGGAGGCGTCCACAGAATGAACGTCCCCAGAAAGATCAACAGCGGACCGACGACGACTACCCCCCAGCCAATGACACGCCGTCGGATCATGGTCTGCAATTGAAGCGCGCGCCTGGACCCCGTCTCGATTACCAAGGCCACCGCAACCATCACATCAGCAAGGATTACATACGGCAACGGTAACAACGGCTGCACCGAGGGACGGCCGACGTTGCGGAACATCCCGAACACCCCGACCCACCCACGCAGAAACCAGACTTCGTACGTGTAGCTGAACAACGTCGTCCACACAACGTTCAGAAACGAAAGCGGATGAGCAAGTACGAAGCGGGCTTGCTGGCCGGGATCAGTGTTCGGGTAGAAGATCGACGAGTCGATCACGCCCTGGCCGAACCGGTACCACAGCACCGAGATCAAAAAGATCAGGACGCTGGCGCCACCAACACGAATCAGCCACCGCTTCACTGTTCCGAAGCGGCGAATCGGAATCAAGAACAACAACCCCAACAAGACCACGTAGTTCTGTTTGGAGTTGACCACCAAGCCGAGCGATGCGGCGGCGAGCAGGAAAAAGGGGGTCGGGTTGCGAACCTCACTGTGTACCAGCCTCAGCACACAAGCGGTCGCCAAGATCGAGCCGGCGATGATCACTCCATCCGCGCTGTATCCAGCGGCTGCCACGAGCGATACCGGAAGCAGCCCGACAAGCAGCATCATCAACCGCGCCGTCGGTGTAATCCTCAATGCCGCCCAAATCAATCCGATGTAGAACAGCAGACCGCCGAGGCGACCAGCGAAGAATGACACCGGCAGCGGAAGCCCGAGGGCCCGGGTGATGCCGAGCCCCACAATCTGCCCAGGGTACGCCCATGGTCCGTACCCGGTGCCAGCATCGGTGAAGACGAAGGCTCGGCGCTGCGGCGAGCATGGCGGGGTGTCGTACCAGAAGTCACGAAACGAGAAGCTGTCCGGCAGCTTGGCGCGTGCCACCATTTCGTCCATATAGCCGATGACACACAGGTCGTAGACCGATCCGTTGCGCTCGGCGCCGGTGGCCGGCTCGACAGCCGTTTCCGTGACGATGTCGAGTTCCGACAACTTCCAGGCGCGAAGAAAATGACTCTGCTCATCCAGTGCCTGTGTGGGCGGGGTGAGAAACACGAAGAACAAACCGGCCAACAGCGCGACCAGCAGAAATGCGCGGGATGCGCGGAGATCACGGCCGTCGCCAGCATCGTCTGCGAGATCAGCCCGAAAGGTCGCAACAGTGCGCTGCCAAAACTGAACGGCGAGGGCACCCTGCCGCGTCGGTTCGATGGAATCGTTCGTCTCCGGGTTCACCTACTGGGATCGTAGTGGGCGATCGTCACCTTGGAAGTGCTCTGACCGGCGCACCGGCGCTGTAGATTTCTCGGATTGGAACGAGCGTCGATCAATCACAGCAGGAGCCAACGCGTGAGTAGTGCGGTCGATGAATGCGAGCTCACCATCTTGATGCCATGCCTCGACGAGGCAGAGACGCTGGCGACCTGTATTCAGCAGGCCCGCAACTATCTCGATCGGTCCGGCATCTCCGGCGAGATCATCGTGGCCGACAACGGCAGTACCGACGGATCCCGTGAGATCGCGGTAGCGAACGGCGCACGGCTCGTTCCCGTAGCAGAACGTGGGTACGGCGCCGCATTGATCGGTGGGATCGCCGCCGCTCGAGGCACGTTCGTGGCCATGGCCGATGCCGACGACAGCTACGACTTCGACACGCTCGATCCGTTCATCGAGCGACTCCGTGCTGGCGACCAGTTGGTGATGGGACAGTGCCCGTCGCTATGCTTTACGACACGCCAGAAAA
>JANYDH010000002.1 GCA_025359865.1 Actinomycetes bacterium
ACACCGAACTCCTCCACATGGCGGGCGCCGGATTGGTCGATGAGGGCGCCGAACTCGCGATGGGCGGAGCGAGCCGGATCGGCAACCGGCAGCGGTTCGACAATCGCTGGGACCAACGCCCTCCCCTCGACATGGAACACCTCGATCGGCAGGGTGAAGCCCGTGGCGCGTCGAGCCAGTACACCGGTCGCTTTCTCGGCCAAGACATGGAGCGCTGTCGCGCCATGACGAATCGCCCACGCGAGAGCGGCGCCGAGTGAACGCTCGGGCTGCTCGTGGAACAGCACCCAGGCCGTCTCACCGGCGATGACCCCTGCCCCGCCGCGGAAGCCGGTAGGGACACCCGGCTCGGCATCGCCATGTTGGCGCACCAGAGCGACGAGTTTGATCCCGATCAGAGCGGCGCGGCGATTGTCGGCATCTGAGTCGGAGAGCGCTGCCATGAGGGGGAGGTTACCGACGTGCCCGGCGTGACACAGGCGACACGATCATCAGCTCGCCCTCAGCTCGTGAAGTATCCCTGTACGTCGGCGACGACATCGACGAGGCCGGTGTTGTTGTACATCGCAACGGCGCCATCGCCGCCCACCCGGGCGATCACCATGTTCGGCACTACCTGGCCCGCAACCGCGGTGAGGTTGGCCGCAAGCGGAGGTGCGCCCCCGGTTGGATAGACCGTGATGAACGTGCTGGCGCTCGGGCGCACCGCAGTGACGTTGAGCAACACCGCGCTCACACCGGTAGGTGGGACGCCGTTCTTGCCGGTCAGCGCGACCGTCAGTGGTGTCTGTCCGACCGGCGCCTTCGGTGCACCCGTACCATCGCGGGTGTCGAGCAGCCGTGATGGCGTGAGCGCCACATACCGGCCCGGCGCACCGTTGACGAACCCTGCGAGAACGTCGACCACCACATGACTGGTCCCGAACTTGTTGAACACGCTGATCTTTCCGTCGGTACCGACACGTGCGATCACCAGGTTCGACACGGTTTGACCGTCGACCATGTTGATGCTCGCGGCGAGCGGCATCGGGTCACCCGTCGGCCAGACGGTGAGAAAACTCGCTGCCGTCGGCTGGGTAACGGTGATGTTGAGCGCAACGGCCGTTGCGTCATCAGGCACGCCGCCGCGACCGTTCACCGTGAGGTCGATCGATTGACCCGGCCCGATCGGAGTGGAGAATCCACCGGTGTCGTCGCGAGTATCGAGCAGGCGGGCCGGGGTGAGCGGCACCAGCCCACGGTCGCTCTGCGTGCGGAAGTAGCCGACGAGATCGCCGACCAGATGCACCCCACCGGCAAGGTTGTAAAGGTTGATCGAGAAGTCGGTGCCAGTACGCGCGACCACCAGGTTGGGCACGGCCAGACCGGGAACGGGGTTCAGGTTCGCTGTGGTCGGTCGCTGCTCGCCCGTCGGCCACACTGTGATGAACGTGGGCGCGGTTGCATCGACCGAAGTGAGGTTGAATGCAGCCGCTACGGCATCGCTTGGCACGTCGAACTTGTCCTTGAACGAAAATGTCCACGTCTCGCCTGCCGTCAGGGCACCCGAATGACCGCCGGTGCCATCACGAGTATCGAAGATCCGTACCGGATTGATCGGCACGAAACCGCTCTCGCGCGATGCAACCGGCACCACGACGATGGGGGTGGGATTGCCTACCGGCGCATCGCCTGGCCCTACCGGCAAGAACCCGAGGTTGTGGTAGCCGCCGCCGAGCACCGAGCCGGCCGCGCCACCGAGCCATCCGTCGAGCACGGTGCCATAGACATCGCGAAAGTCGGTCGTGAACACGAGTCGGTCGTCTTCGTCCAACGCTGCAAGCGATGGTGGGGCGCCGTACAGGCCGCCGCGCACGTTGGTACCGATCACGAACAATGGCGCTGCGGTGCCATGGTCGGTACCGCCGGAATCGTTCGAGAACGGGGTGCGGCCAAATTCTGATGCGGTCATCAAGGTGACCCGGGTTTGATGTTCAGGATGCAGCGTGGAGTAGAACGACTGCAACGCAGCGTTGAGATCGCGCATCAGCGCGGGATGGCTGCCCTGTTCATTCTCGTGATGGTCGAAACCTCCGAGGCCGACATCGATCACACGCATGCCGATGTTCGCGTTGATCAGACGGGCCGCCACCGTGAGCTTGCGGGTCAGCTCGCCGCCTGGCAGATCGGTAGCGAACACGGGTGCTACATCGGCGGCCAGGTCGAGTTGGCGCCGCATCGTTGCGGCGTACATGTCGTGCCACTGGCCGCGGCCCGCCGAAGCGCCTGCCATCGCTCGAATGCCGTCGTACATCCGCACGTCCTGGCCCTCGGTTCCGGTGCCGAACATGTCGCCGTACTCGGAGATCGCGACGGCGCGACGCACGGCGCCTACCATGTGCAACGGCACCGACGTATCGATCGATGCACCGGCCAGTTCTGCTGTGGCACCGGGCTGGCCGTCGAGCCATCGGCCGAGCCATCCAGTGGGCGCCGACGGGCCGGCGAACTTGCCGATCATCCACGTTGCCATCGACGAGAAATGCGACAGATCGGGATTCGGGTAACCGACCCCTTGCACTGCGGCCACCTGCCCGGCATCCCACAGGCTCTTCAGATAGCCAAGCTCTGGGTGGAAGCCGACTTGGTCGTCAATCTTCAGCACCTGCGCAGGAGCAATCGCGATGTTCGGCCGGCTGCTGTAATACAGCCCATTGCCGTACGGCACCAGCGTGTTCAGGCCGTCGTTGCCGCCGTACATGGTGATCAGCACCAGGATTCCATCGTGCGCGCCGATCGGCGTACCTGCCCATGCCTCGGGAATCTCACCGCCGAACCAGTTGCTCCCGATCGAGCCCATCGCTGCGCCGCCGAACACACCCGCGCCGATGGCTTGCAGGAACGTGCGACGCGTCCATCCGCGCGGCCCGGGACGATCCTCTTCGTACGCGCGGCGTGAGAGGAGGTGGCGCGCTGCGTTGCTGTCGATCTCGGTCATGCCATGTTCATTTCAGGAGAAATCATCGCCATCGTGAGCAGATTTGTCGGCGCCCACCAATCGTCCCATTCCACCGTCGCCCGCTGGGCCTGGTGGGCGGCGATCAGCGCATTGCGAGTAACACTCGATAACGGTGCGATACCGAAGTACGTCGCGACGAAGTCCACGGCCGCGTCGGGAGTGAGGTCGTACAGGTTGTCGAAGCCCTCATGATCACGAAGCTTCCAAGTGATGTCGCGCGCGAGCGCAGCCCGGCCACTGAGTGCACTGGTGTTGAGCCAGTAGGCGTTCGCCTTCCAGCCCGACACGTTGGGCGGGTTGAGCAACACCTGGCCCATCCGTTCAGCGCTCCACGACAACCCCAAGTCGTCGCTCTTCAACCCGGTGCGGTACATCAGTTGAAGAGCGAACTCGGTCGGCGTGCGCACCAGACCTTGCTTGGCGGCAACGGAGTAGAACTCGGAGCGGTTGAACAGCGCGACGAGCAACGGCTTCAGCTCCATGTTGGCGGCGATCAGTACAGCGGCGAGTTCGTCGACGATGTTCTGGGCAGGGCCTGGGTACGCGAAGAACTCCCACAGCTTGCGCGAGATGAGCTTCGCGGCGACCGCCCGCTTGCCCACGTTGTCGCGCAAGATCTCGTTGATGACGTCGGGACCATCCCAATTCTTCGTCGTGCCGAACAGCGCCTTGTTGCCGTTGTCATGCTTGGCCGGACGGAACACATAGGCACTGGTGAACTCACTGTAGTTGTGCCCGGTCCAGGCCCTGGCCGCTGCGGCCACATCGTCTTGGGTGTAGTTGCCGACGCCGAGCGTGAACAGTTCCATCAGTTCACGACCGAAGTTCTCGTTCGGCGCACCTTTGACGTTGTTGGCGCCCGACAGGTACAACAACATCGCCGGCTCGATCGCCATCTTCTGGGTGAGGGTGACCAGGTTGCCCAGTGCTTGCGTGCGGTACAACTGGTTCTGGCTCATCATGTGATCGACTCGTCCGACACCGTCTTGCAGCGAACTCGTGAAGTGACCGTGCCAGAACAGGGTCATCTTCTCGTGGAACGGTCGCGGACGACTGAGCATGGCGTCCATCCACCAGTTGTACGCAAACACGTACTGGCCCCAGCCGTCTTCTTCGTCTTCACTCTGCAGATAGCCCGGCAGCGGCGGCGTGCCATTCAACGACACGTCGAGCACATTGTCAACCGCTGCCGCAATCGACAGCGCCGACAGGGCGGCGAGCCGGTCGGGCTTGACCACGAACTCGGTTCGTCTCAGCAGGTGCGCGACGTCAGCCGGATCGCTCATGACGCGAAGTATCCCATCACATCGGCAACAAGGTCAGTCACTCCCGCGTAGTTGAAAATCGCCACGCTGCCATCGGTGCCCAGCGCACCGATCACCATGTTCGGTACTACCTGGCCAGCTACAGCACTGAGATTGGCGGTGAGCGGTCGATCCGTTCCACTCGGATACACGGTGACGTACGTGGAGGCAGTCGGGCGCACCATGGTGACGTTCAACAACACCGATCCAACTCCGTTCGACGGAATCCCCTTCACCCCCGCCAGTTTCAACGCGACCGGGGTCTGAGCAACGGGGCCGGCAGACGCGCCGGTGCCGTCGCGGGTATCGAGCACTCGCGTCGGAGCCAGCGCGACATAGCGGGTGGATCCATTCGGTCCGAAGCACCCGAGCACGTCGGCGACCACGTGGGTCGCGCCGTCATAGTTGAAGATGCTGACCTTGCCACCGGCACCCACCTGCGCGAAAACGAGGTTCGGCACCGTCTGGCCCGGCTCCATGTTGATGCTGGCCGCCAACGGCCGCTGCGCTCCAGCGGGCGAGACGGTGAGGTAGCCGGCAGCGGTGGGTTCGGTGACGGTGATGTTGAGCGCTACGGCCGTGCAGTCCGCCGCGGTGCCTCCACGGTTGGTCACGACGAGGTCGATCGACTGGCCGGCTCCGATCGGTCCCGGTGCCGACGCTCCGGTTCCATCGCGGGTGTCGAGCAACCGTGCCGGCTTGATCGCCGTGAACTTCGTGGTACTCGATGTCTTGAAGTACCCGACCAGATCGGCAACCAACTCGACCGAACCAGAGTTGTTGTACAGGCTCAAGGCCCCGCCGGTGCCGAGTCGACCAACCACGAGGTTGGGGACAGCAAGACCGGGTACCGGGTTGAGGTTGGCAGTAGGCGGGCGACTATCGCCAGCCGGCCACGCCGTGACGAACGACGCAACGGTCGCACCAACCGAGGTGAGGTTCAGCGCCACAGCAACGGCATCGCCCGGAATCCCGAACTTGTCCTTGAACGTGAACGACCAGGCTTCACCCGCCCCAAGCGGACCCGTTCTACCGCCGGTGCCGTCACGGGTATCGAACACGCGTAGCGGGGTCATCGGCACGTACCCGGCTTTGTCCGAAGCGACAGACACGACGACCAACGGGAGGGGTGAACCAGTTGGTGGATCACCTGCCCCAGTCGAAAACAGATCGAGATTGTCAAAGGCTCCGTTGACAATCGACCCGCCTCCCCCGCCGAGCCAACCGTCGAGCAGCGAGCCATACAGCGAGCGGAAGTCGACCGTGGAGATCATCCGGTTGTTGCGGTCGAGCACATCGAGCGAAGGCGCAGTACCACGAAGGCCGCCCTTCACAGCGGCCCCGATGACGAAATGCGGCGCAGCGGTGCCATGGTCGGTTCCGCTCGAACTGTTCGACGCCGGTGCGCGCCCGAACTCGGACACCGTGGCGAGCGTGACACGCGATCGGAACTCAGGCGCAAGCGTGGCGAAGAACGACTGCAGCCCTGCATTCAGGTCGCGGAGTAGTCGGGCGTGGCGACCCGGCTCGTTGTCGTGATTGTCAAATCCACCGAACCCGACGTCGATCACCCGCAACCCGATGTTCACGTTGATCAATCGCGCGGCCACAGTGAGCTTGCGGGTCAACTCGCCGGCCGGGAACTGCGCCGCGAACACGGGGGCGACATCGGTAGCAAGGTCGAGTTGGCGCTTCATCGTCGCGGCGAACATGTCATGCCACTGGCCGCGGCCTGCTGGGCCGTTCGCAAATGACCGCATCGTTGAGTACAGCCGCTGCTGATCAACCTTGGTGTCGGCGCCGAACATGTTGCCCGAGGCGGAGATCGCAAACGCTCGCCGGTTGACGCCGATCATGTGCAACGGTACGGAGTTGTCGATCGAGACAGCAGCGAGATCAGCCGTGTTGGCGGGCTGACCGTCGAGCCACCGTCCGAGCCAACCATTCACGGCGGGCCCAGCACCGAACCGGCCACCCATCCACAACGCCATCGACGTGAAGTGCGACAAATCGGGAGCCGGGTAGCCGAGACCCTGCACGATGGCAACCTTGCCGGCGTCGTACAGCGACTTCAGGTAGACGAGCTCGGGGTGTAGCCCGATCTGGGTGTTGATCGGCAGCACCTGTGCCTGCGGGATCGCGATGTTGGCTCGCTTGGCGTAGTACGACGGGTTGCCGTACGGCACGACGGTGTTGAGCCCATCGTTGCCGCCATACATGGTGATCAGCACCAAAATGCCGTCGTGAGCCCCGATTGGAGTACCAGCCCACGCCTCTGGAATGTCGCCACCGAACCAGTCGGCGCCGATCGTGCCGAGTGTGGCACCGCCGAACAATCCGGAGGCGACGGCGCCAAGAAACGTCCGCCTGGTCCACCCGAGCGGCGTTGTCATTCCGGTGTCTGGCGAGACCACCGAAAGTAGCCGGCGCGAATCGTCGCCTGAAATCTCTGGGTCGTGCGCGAGTGAGCTCATCCGGTGTGGAACTCCGGCGTGAGCATCATCGCGGTCAGCAAGTTATTGGCCGCCGTGAGGTTCTTCGGGATGTTGCGGTCGGCTTGATACCCGGCAACCAGACCATCGCGCGACACAGTCGATAGAGCGGACAGACCGAAGTAGGAAGCAACGGCGTCGACCGCTGCCACAACCGTCATGGCCGCTAGGTCGTCGAACCCGCCGTTCTTGCGCAGCTTGGTCGTTACATCACGGGCGAGGACCGCGCGACCGCTCAATGAACTGGTGTTCAGCCAATACGAGTTGGCCTTCCACCCAGCCACGTTCGGTGGATTCAGCAACTCCTGCCCCATCGCTTCGCCTCTCGCCGACAGTGCCAGATCCTTTGCGGGCGACGCGGTGTGCAAGCACAGCGCGACCGAGTATTCCGCCGGCGTCCTGACGAGGCCCTGCTTGGCAGCAGCCGAGTAGAACTCCGCACGGTTGAACATGTCACGCAGAAGCGGCGCGATCTCGAGGTTGCCGGCGATGAACGTCGCGGTCAGAGCGTCGAGTAACGCCGTGTCGGGGCCAGGGTAGGCGAAGAACTCCCACAGCTTTCTTGCGATGTTCCGGGCCGCGACCTGTCGCTTCGCTGCGTTGTCGCGCAGTATTTCGTCGATGATGTCGGGCCCGTCCCAGTTCTTCGTCGTCCCGAAGAACGTCTTGTTCTTCGTGTCGTGCCGGGTGGGGATGAACACGTATGTGCCGTCGATGCTGTTGTGCCCGGTCCACGCTCTTGCAGACGCAGCCACGTCATCTTCGGAGTAGTTGCCCACCCCGAGCGTGAACAACTCCATCAGCTCACGGGCAAAGTTCTCGTTCGGAGCGCCCTTCACGTTGTTCGCGCCCGACAGATAGACGAGCATCGCCGGCTCAATCGCCATCTTGTGCGTCAGCGACAACAGGTTGCCCATTCCTTCGGACCGGTAGAGCTGGTTCTGGCGCATCATCAAGTCGACCCGACCGACGTCGTCGATTCCGCTCGTGAAATGGCCGTGCCAAAACAGGGTCATCTTCTCCTGGATTGGCCTCGCGCGGCTGACCATTGCATCGATCCACCAGTGGTACGCAGTGGAGAGCTGGTCACGTCGATGCTGCTCATCATCCACCAAGAGTGCAGCTGGAGGAGCAGGACTCGCGTTGAGCGAGACGTTCAGCACATCGTCCACCGCCTGGGTGATCGTCATGGTCGACAGATCGGCAACCCGCCCCGGCTTCGCGACGAACTCGGTTCGTCTCAGCAGGTGCGCAATGTCGACCGGATCGGCCATGACAACTCCAGGGATGGGCGGCTACCCGATGATCATCGGCGTCGCCGGATCGTCCAGTGAGATCAGATCGTGTCAAGATCATCACCGGAAAACGAAACGAGCCCGGCCATGCGGCCGGGCTCGTTGACGTGATCTGCGGGCGGCGTGATGACGCTGGCGTCACTTGCCTTTGCGGGCACCGTAACGCTTGTTGAAGCGCTCGACGCGGCCACCGGTATCGACCAGTTTCTGCTTGCCGGTGAAGAACGGATGGCATTCGTTGCACAATTCGAGCGACAGGTCGCCGCCCTTGCTGGACTTCGTGGTGAACGTGTTACCACACGAGCACTTCACGTTGAGGTCGGTGTACTTGGGATGGATGGCGGTTTGCATGACGTGCCCCCGGAGAGAAATTCGGACAGTGGAGTGTACCGGGCGATGAGCCTGGTCACATGGCTGGCTGTTTGGCGATCTCGGTGAGGAATTCCGCATTGGTACGGAAGGTCTTCAACCGGTCGACCAGCAACTCGAGACCAGGGGCCGAGTTTCCGTCGGCAGCCAGCCCGCTGAGCACGCGGCGCAGCTTCCACACCATCTGCAACTGCTGCTTGTCGAAGAGCAGCTCTTCGTGGCGGGTGCTGGATCCGTCGACATCGATCGCCGGGTACACACGACGCTCGGACAGCTTCCGGTCGAGACGAAGCTCCATGTTTCCGGTGCCCTTGAACTCTTCGAAGATCGCGTCGTCCATACGGCTGTTCGTCTCGACCAGTGCCGTTGCCAGAATGGTGAGCGAGCCGCCTTCTTCGATGTTGCGAGCAGCACCGAAGAACTTCTTCGGCGGATACAACGCACCCGCGTCGATACCACCCGACAGAATCCGGCCGCTCGGCGGCGCGGCCAGGTTGTACGCGCGGCTGAGACGGGTGATGCCGTCGAGGATGATGACCACATCCTCACCCTGCTCGACGAGACGCTTGGCACGCTCGATCGTCAGCTCGGCCACATGGGTGTGTTCCTCACTCGGTCGATCAAACGTGCTGGAAATGACTTCACCCTTGACCGTACGCCGCATGTCGGTGACCTCTTCGGGCCGCTCGTCGATGAGCAGGACGATCAACTTGACCTCTGGATGATTGCGCTCGATCGAGGTCGCAATCGTCTTCATGATCGTGGTCTTGCCGGCCTTCGGCGGCGAGACGATGATGCCGCGCTGGCCCTTACCGATCGGCGAGATGAGATCGATGATCCGCGCCGTCATGTTGGTTGGGTCGTTGGGGTCTTCGAGTTGCAGCTTCGTGTCGGGGAACAACGCAGTGAGGTCTTCGAAGCGCGGGCGGTCGCGGGCCTTGTCGGGCTCGCCACCGTTGACAGTGTGGACCTCGAGCATCGCCGGATTCTTCTCGTTGCGACCGGCGGGCCGGCTGAGACCGGTGACGTGGTCTCCTTTGCGCAGGCCGTACTGGCGCGTCAACTTGACCTGGACATAGGCATCGTCGCGGCTCGGCAGATAGCCGTTGACCCGCAAGAACCCGTACCCCTCGTCACGTAGGTCGAGGTAGCCGGCTACCGCCACCGATTGCTGGTTGAGTGCCTCGCCGTTGTCGGCGCCCTCACGTTCGACCCGGTCGGTACGGTCGGTACGGTCGTTACGGTCGTTACGGTCGTTACGGTCGTTACGGTCGTTACGGTCGTTACGGCTGCGATCGTTGCGTTGGCCGCCCTGCTGCTGGCTGCCCTGCTGCTGGCCGCCCTGCTGCTGGCCGCCCTGCTGCTGGCCGCCCTGCTGCTGGCCGCCCTGCTGCT
>JANYDH010000081.1 GCA_025359865.1 Actinomycetes bacterium
GTTGTTGCTGAACTCGTACTTGTGCCGCACAAGTCGGCTCAACATCGGCGACTCACAGCCCACCCGCCGGGCCTACCCGCTGTTGCGGTGCCGAGTCGCGTCGAGTTATCGGCGCTGGCGACATGAAAGTCGACGCGATCCTGCCCGCATAGCCGGGGCCGGGGTCGGGATCGGGGTCGGGATCGGGATCGGGTACCGCCAACCCCACCCGCAATTTGCGACAGCCTTTCAGTGACAGCCAAACGCCAAACGTCAACTCAACTCGACGCTCAGCAAGGCTTATTGCTTGTTTCCCTTGACGGAACCCTTCCCGAGGGGTGTGTTGGTCTTGTCGCCGAGCACGCACAACACGGCGTAATCCGGGTTCACCTTCTGGTTCCAACTATCGAGACTGGGCACGATCCACGACACGAAGTACTTCGAGTCGAAGACGTTGACGCCCACGTATTTTTCAAACCTGGCGTAACACTCACCTTCGGCGAATGTTTCGAGCGCAGCCATCCCCGGAAACAGGTCTTGGGGGGTATACAACACCTTGGCAAAGATCTCATGTGTATGGAGCGGATCGGAGCATGGCACAACGGGAAGATCAGTCACCGTGGCACCAAGCGCGTCGGTGACCAGTAGACACTGTGCCGCCTCAACTTCGAGTGCCGGCACCGCCTTGGCGGCGTTCGGGTCTTTGTCGTCGCTGCACCCGACGAGCAGCGAGACTGCGACAAGGCCCAAGCCGAGCATTTGCCGGGGGTGCAGGACGGTTCTCGCGCCAAGATTGCGGCGGCTGAGCCAACGGGAAGAGCGGGCAGGACGGGCGATGCGAGGATCGTAGCCGTCGCGACCGGCACCAAGAGCACAGCGATGCACTACTCTTATCCGGATGAACGGGGCGCGATACTGCCGAGGGGTGACATTGTGCTGACCCTTATCGACGAGAGCCTGGAATCGTTCCTGCGCGCGATGGTCCCGTTGAGCGCGGTCGACATCGACGTGTCGTTCGTACCCCCCGACGACGAATGGGGCGCAAAGCTCACCCGACCAACCGTGAGTGTGCACTTGTGGGATGTTCGGCGAAGCATCCAACGGGCCATCACCGGTATCGAGACGTTCGAGCGTGACGGCGTGACGATGCGTCGGTTGGCGCTACCTCGGGCCGAACTCCACTACGTGATCACTGCATGGGCCTCAGATCCGAGCGACGAACGAGCGCTGCTCGGTGCTGTGCTCGTGGCGTTGTTGGGCCATAGCGAAATCCCCATGTCGTTCACCCCTGAACCGCTCCACGACCTCCCACTGCCCGTTCTCACGGTGGCCCGTGAGGGTGACAACAACGTCAAGCTGATCAAAGACGCGATGAAGCTCGGTCTACAGTTGACGGTCACCGCCGTGGTCGACATCGGCACGGGGGTGAGCGTGGCGGCCGTGCCCAGCACGATCGACATCGGCATCACCGACATGCAGTCGGGAGCACGCAGCGTGCCCCCGCGACGCATCGCAGGCGAAGTACTCGCATCCGGCTACACGGGCGCAATGGTCACCTCGCCGCGGGGCAGCGCAACGGTGGACGAAACCGGCCGGTTCCTCATCAAGGCGTTGCCTGGTGACGAGATCATCGTCGTCGGACCAGAAACGCTTTCCGCCACCGCTCCCGTCGAGGGTGGCGTCACGATGGGCAAGCCTTGAAATGGCCCTGCGTACCGAAGTCGGGGCATCCCATCTCAGTGTCACGCCGGGCGTGCCGGTTGTGTTCGACATCGAGGTCACCAACACGTCCGAGGTGATCGACGGCGTGACGGCCACGATCAGCGGACTCGACCCGTCATGGGTACAACTGGTCCTGCCGGTGGTCAGCCTGTTCCCCGACTCCACCGCCACACTCAGCCTTCGGCTCTCGTTGCCAAAGGATTGTCTGGCGGGCGAGTACTTGGTGACAGCACGGGTGGTGTCGGTGATCGACCCAGACCGCTCGTCCGAACACGAGTTCTGGCTGTCGGTCGAACCGCTGGAACAGGCCTCGATGCGGCTTCGACCAAGTCTGGTGGTCGGCCGCAAGCACGCCCGGTTCGACGCCGTCGTGCAGAACGAAGGCAACGTACCGATCGACTTCGCGGTCTCGGTCATCGATCCGACCCGTCTACTCACATGCCGGCTCGAGCCGGCCGGGGTGGTGGTGCCCGCAGGCGAATCCCGATTCGTAGAGCTCCACGTCAGCGGGCCGCGACCGTGGTTCGCCAACAAGGTCGCACGCGAATTCACCGTCCATGCCGCCGGCACCGGACCCGGCAGTGACGAGACCGACCTCGAACTCGACGCTCGGGGCGGATTCACCCAAACCCCCCGAATCGCACGCGGCCTCGTCACGTTCCTGATCCTGGCGATGATCGTGGCGCTATGGGCCGGGATCTTCGCCTTCGCAGCAGGCCTGCTGGGCGACAAGCCGCCACTGACCAAAGAGGTTGGGGCCACCTTCGACACCAGAGGAAAGTCGCCCGCGCCAGCGCCTGTGGGAGAACCGGTCGTGCCGGGCGCACCGGTTGCTCCGAGCGTTTCTCAGGTCCCGGCGATCCCTGCCGGAACTGCTGCCCCGGGTGCCGCCGGATCGCCAGCCGCCGGATCGCCAGCCGCTGGATCGCCAGCCGCTGCCCCCGCCGACGCGGGTGCCACGCCGGCGGCCGCCGCTGGTGCGCAACCGATGGTGTTCCAAGTCAACCTCGATTCGGTGGGTGTCGCGATCGCCGGCTCGGTCACTGCGAGGGCCAACAAGGAGCCGCTGCCACGAATGGTGGTCCAAATCTTCAGGATCGACCCGAAGACAGCGGTCCCCCTCACCAAGCCGGGGGCCGACGGGAAACCGCTCCCGGTCCCAACCGCGTCTGCTGCGACGGGCGACGACGGGTCGTACAGTTTCAACAACCTGTTGCCAGGCGATTACAAGCTGCTCGTCACCGGCGCCGGGTTTGTCGATCAGTGGTCTGGGGGAGCGCCGAACCTGGAAACCGCAACGACAGTTTCACTGCCGACCGTGGCCAGGAGACCCGGCGAGGAAGCCGTTCCGACAGTGTTCCCGTTCGTGATGGACGGACAAGACGGTGAACTGAGTGGTTCGGTGATTGCGCCCGAAAGAAAGCCCGGCGTCGAGATCACTGTGGCACTCAGCCAAGCGGGCGATCCCACTCCGGACTTCACGATTCCCGGCCCCACGTCCTGCACCGTCGACGGACCCTGCGACTACACGTTCCCAGCGTTGCCGACTCCGGCCAGTTACAAGCTCACGTTCCATTCAGACGGGTTCGACGACCGAGTGGTCACGCAAGACCTCGGAGCCGGCCAGAAGCTGAACCTCAACACGGTCACCCTTGGGGCTGCGCCAGGCAGCATCCAAGGAGTTGTCACGAGTGGGGGTGTTCCGAAGGGCGGGGTCAAGGTCACCGTGTCGAGTGGACAGTTCACCAAGACCGTCACCACGCCCACGTCTGGAGCGAAGACAGGTACCTACATCGTCGAAGGCCTCGAAACACCTCGCACCTACGTGGTCACGATGGCGCTCGATGGGTTCGAAGGACAGACGCAGGCCATCGATCTCTTGCCCGGCGCACCCCAGACCGTCAACGGCATCGTGCAGGGTGGGATCGGTACGATCAGTGGATTGGTGACCGACTTCGGCACGCCGCCCGCCGGCCTCGGCGGCGTCAAGGTGGTCGTATCCGGCGGCACATTCACGGCCGAGACCGCAACACTCACGGGCGGCAGCGGCGACCCGACGAACGGCACGTACACGATCACCGGGCTTCCCAAGGCCGGTAGGTACACCGTCACGATGTCACTCGACGGATTCGAGAGCGAGACGCTCGTGGTCCAAATCGGCGACACCCAACCGCTTCAACAAGACGTCCAGTTGAAACGATCGAAAGCCACGATCGACGGGGCCGTCAAGATCGCAGGGGCCCCCGCATCCGGTGTCATCGTCGAACTGTCCGACGGCGGCAAACCGCGCTCCACGGTAACCGCGACCAACCCGGTCACGAACCAGGCCGGCTACTACATCTTCCCCGACGTCGCCCCCGGCACCTACACCCTTACGTACATCATCGCAGCGACATCAACCACTCCCGCGCGGACCCGCGTCTTGCTCATCTCTGTGGTCGTCGGCGACGTTCAGACCCGCAACGTCGATCTGCCTGGCGTCTGATGTACGCCCAGATCGAACCCAGCCAGGTTGAGCTGAGCCCGCAGGGCAGCGCCACGCTCACCGTGCACGTCAGCAACGCTGGTTCCACCATCGATGCGTACGAAGTGAACGTGTTCGGCCTCGACCCATCGTGGGTATCGGTCACGCCTCGGCGCCTCTCGCTGTTCCCGTCCGAATCCGAATCTGTCGCGTTGACGATCACGCTCCCACAGAGCTTCCCATCCGGGCACCGGATGTTGTCCATCCACGTCCAGTCCGAGAACGACCCAACCGAGTTCACGCTGTTGCAAGCCGGAATGTACGTGGCCGAACAACCGCGTCTCCAACTGCGAATCGACCCGGCAGTGGTCACCGGCGGAACTTCTGCCGGATTCGGCATGGTGATCACCAATGAGGGCAACAACACCGTCATCGCCACCCCCTCCGCCATCGATCCGGAAGAGCTGGCGACCATTACGTTCACGCCGGCCATTGTCGAGTTGAACCCTGGGCAACGCGAGGTCATCCAGGCCGTCGTCGAGGCCAAACGGCCGTGGTTCGGTCAACCCAAGATCCGCACGTTTACGTTCGTGGCCGAGTCGACGACCAAGAGCGAGATGATGGCGACGTTCATCCAGAAAGCGCGGATCGGTCGTCTGCTGTTTTCGGTACTCGGTCTGTTGACGGCTGCTGCGGTGTTCTACGTCGTACTCAGCCAGTCGTTCAACAAGGTGGTCGATAAGACGAGCCTCGACAAGAGCTCGCTCGCCGCTGCGCTCGAGCAGGGCGGAGACGGCAGCACGCGCACACCCGTGCATCCGCCGGTGATCTCGGGCACCGTCGCAGCGTTCTCCACCGGTGCGCACCTCCCCGGGGTGCAGGCCGACCTGTTCGCTGCCGACGACACCAAAGTCCCGATCGCCACCGAGGCCAGCAACAACGACGGCGTGTTTGCGTTCGGCAACGTCGGCGCAGGCAAGTACAAGCTGCGGCTCAAGGGTGCCGGCTTCGCTGAGATGTGGTATCCGGATCAGGCCACGGCCGCGGACGCAAAAGAGATCACGACCGAGTTCAACAAGCCGGTCGAACCGTTGGCCGAAGTCAAGCTCGGCGGGCTACCTGGCATGGTCGCCGGCTCGGTGATTGCCGACAACCCGATCGGTGCAACCGCGACGCTGCTCGTACCCGGAGCAATCAAGGAAGAAGACGCGAAGGTGCAGACCGTGAAGGTGGCTGCCGACGGCAGCTTCCTGTTCGCGAAGGTGCAGTCGCCCGCGACGTACGAGTTGGTCATCGAACAAGCCGGATTTGCGCTCGAGACACGCACCGTCCGAGTCGATCCAGGCCAATCCGTCGAAGGGATCGAAATGGTGCTGCGGCGTGCCGGTGGCGTCATCTCCGGCACGGTGTTCGGGTCGGGTTTGCCACTCGGCGGGGTCACCGTCGAAGCAACCGACGGCACGGCGATCGTCTCCACCGTCACCTTGACGACCGATGCCGGCAAGGGGACGTATTCGCTGCGTGGACTCGCTACGCCGGCGGTGTACACGATCACGGTGTCGAAAGCTGGATTCACCAGCGAAACCCGGACGGTCGAACTCAAACCCGAAGCAGAATCGCCGCCCATCGACGTCCAGTTGCAACTTGCGACGGGATCCATCGGCGGTACCGCAACGTTTGCCGACGGTACCCCTGCCGGAGGTATCACCGTCGCCATTGTTGGCGGCGATACGACGATTTCCACCACCACCATCAGTTCGTCGCTGGCCGATCCGTTACAGCTCGGCACCTTTCTTGCCCACGACCTTCCGATTCCGGCCACCTACACCGTGACATTCACGAAGGCGGGGTACGGCAGCCAGGTGCTGCTCGTCAATCTCGATCCAGCTACCGGACTTTCCGACAAGCTCGACCTCTTCGTCTCACTTGACCGAAATGTCGGCACCGTACAGGGGCAGGTCCTCGGAGCTGACGGCCGGCCGGCGGCTCATGCCACCGTCACGCTCAACGATGGCACGACGGCCCGCACGCTCATCACCGCCGACGACCTGACCGTTGGTACCGCTAGGACGGGCGATATCCCGCCGGTGTGGAACTTCGAGTTCAGCAACGTCGCATTCGGCACCTACACGCTCACGGCCAGCCTGACCGGCACCACGGACGTCGTCAGCCTCGTCAACGTGACCGACGGGGCAACGCAGCACATTCCCGACATCAGACTCGCGGCACAGGCGTCGCTCGTCGGATCGGTCACTCTGCTCGACTCCGCTGGCGCCTTCCAGCCAATGCCCGACGCAACCGTGCGCCTCTATCTCGCCACAACATTTCCAGGCAGTTTCGCCGATGCAGCCGCCACGACTGTCACCGACAAAGACGGTTTATACTCGTTTACCTCGCTCGAGGCACCGCAGGATTTCGTCATCGCGGTTTTCCCCAACGACAACAGTCCCGATCCGCTCGATTCACGACTAGTCTTGACCGAACCGAGCAAACAGAAGACGGTTGCCGTCTTCCAGATTCTTTCGGCCTCGGTCTTTTGACCACCATGCGCACGATTCCGTTCCCGTCGCCCGGCCTCTCGGGTCGCCACACAACGAAAGGTCGCGCGACATGAGAGTCGACGTCCTCGATCCAGTGGCCTCGGCCGCTCCCGGCGATACGGCCACGTACCGACTGCGGGTGTTCAACGACACTCGCGGCCCAGCCTCATATCGCATGCGCGTCGTCGGCCTGCGCGACGACGACACCGATCTCCCGATCGGCGAGCAACACGTTCCAGCCGGCGCAGCGATCGACGTCGACGTCGACGTGCGAGTGCCCAAAGCCTTTGCCGCCGGCCGCCATGCGTTGGCCGTCGAAGTGCGATCCGATCGCCGAGACGAACGCCCCGGGTTGGCCGGTCTCACCGTTGAAGTGTCCTCCATCCAGCAGGTGACGCTGCAGGTCATCCCATCGTCATTGAAGGGCCGGCTGTCGGGTCGGTTCAAGCTCGAGATCGACAACCACGAAACCCGCCCGATCGACCTCCAGTTGGCGGGCGAAGGCCCGCACCTGAGCGTGCAACTCAAGCGCACCGCAGTCACGCTGCAACCGGGCCAGCGAATCCAGGTCAAGGGCAAGGTCCGCGGAGAAAAGCGCATGGTGCGCTCTGCTCGTAACCATGTGCTCACGTTCTCGGCCACCGGCAAGTCGGCACCGGTCTACACCGATGCCGGCTATCACCAGCGCCCGATCGTGCCCCGCCAGTTCCGGATGTTCTTGGCGATACTCGTCATCGTTGCATTGTGGGCTGGTCTGCTCGGTGGCGGTCTCTATCTGTGGAAGACCCGCGATCAGCGCACCGCAACCGCCGTACTAGCAGCACCTCTGGCCATCGATACAGACGGCGACGGCATTCTCGATACAGCGGCACCTGGGGTGGGAATCGCGATGGGCACCGGGCAGACGGGGGCCGACGGCGCGTCAGCAGGCGCCGACGGAGGCGTTGCCGCGCCCGGCGAGACGCCGGCGGCCGTCGCCGTGCCCGAGGCGAAGCCGCCTCGCCCCACTACCGCAATGCTCAGCGGCACCGTCAAAGCCGGTGCGACAGGCAAGAACAGCGGTGTCAGTTTCACCCTGGTGCCGATCAAGTTGGGTAACGAGTCGACCACTGATTCAGTCGGGTCTGCTGGTGCCAGCCGGCCCGCGAAGATCTGGCCCGCCCGCTACGGCAGAGCGTCACAGGCCGGTGTCAGCGACCAGCAGATGACCGAGTCGGTCATCGCACCGCTGTCGACCACGTCCGACGATAAGGGTGTCTGGTTGATCCCCGACGTCAAGATCCCCGACAACTACCGCCTCGAGGTAAAGGCCAACGGGTTCGACACGCAGCAGTTGGTCGTCAGTTTCTCCGACGATGGCAAGCCGGTCGAATTGAAGGCCATCGAACTGCAGCCGGGGACGGGTCACGCAAAGGGCGTCGTCAACGGGCCGTCCGGCCCTCTTGGCGGCGTAGCGATCACCATCACCGACGGCACCCTGGTCTTCCAGACCACCAGTTCGAGCAAGGCTGGCGAGGTCGGTCAATGGGACCTGCCCGGTCTCAGCACCCCGAACAACTACACGCTCACCGCCGAGTTGGCCGGGTATGGCACCGAGGTCCAACTGCTTCCGCTCGCCCCGGGTGGAGCGAACCTGGCCATGCAGATCAACATGGTTCCCGGGGTCGGCTCCATCCGCGGGATCGCCACCATCGGCAACCCGCCGCATGGCGGCGTCACGCTCACCGCATCCAACGCCGACCTCACCCGCACAGCCACCAGTTTGACCGTTGATCCACAAGGCGCGTTCCACTTCCCGCAGCTGCCGCTCGGCGTCTACACCATCACCGCCGCTTCGCCCGGATTCCAGACACAAACCCGCATGGTGACGCTCGGCGATGGTTCGCCAGAGAACCCTGAGGCCGTCGATTTCGCATTGTTGTCGACATCGGCGTCGGTGTTTGGCGACGTCGTCAACGACCGAGGGGAAAAGCTCGTCGGGGTGGGCATCAAGGTCAGCCGTGACACCGCAACCATCGACTCGTCGACGGCGGCCACGCCGAGCGCCGGCCGCTTCGAGATCAAGGAGCTTCCCCCCGGCAAGTACGTAGTTGCGTTCGACATGTTCAACCATGCCCCCGAATCGCGAGCTGTCACGCTGGTGGCCGGGCAAGCCTTGGATCTCGGCACCATCACGATGAAGTTCCGCCTCCAGCCCACCATCGGCGCCACGGCAGTCGTGACCATTCCGGTGTTCGACACCAACGACGCTCCGCTTACCGGTGCCACGGTGCAGTTCTTGGCCGTAGCCGACAACAAGGTCGTACTAGAACGGGCCGACAAGAAGAACGAACAGGCCAGTTTCACGTTCAAGGATGTGCCGATCGGTACCTACACCGTCAAGGTCTCCAGGCCGAACTACCGCACGGTCACCAAACGGATCACCGTTGGGTTGGATCCGATCACCAAGTCGTTCCAGCTCATCAAGCTCGGCCAAGTGACCGGCGCACTCATCGATGCATTCAACAAGTCCCGCCAACTCGATGGCTACTCGTTGAGGATCTTCGCCCTCGATGCAAAGGGCAACCGAGACGGTGACGCGCTCCCCGATCCTCCAGTCGTGGTCGATCGTGCGACACCCAATCTGGAGGGCAAGATCCTCTGGCAGTCGCCGCCCAATGCGCTTCCCGCCGGCACGTACGAGCTCGACGTCGTCAAGCCGCCTGCCGGCTACTTGGTTCGAAACACTCAGATCATCGATCCGATCACCATCGGTGCGAAGCCGATGCAGTTCACGATTTCGCCCACCGATGAAGACACGATCCGGCTGAACGACCTACTTGCCGTTCCGTATCCAACGCTCAAAGGTCGCCTACTGGTTCCGCTCACGAGCAATGGCGACACGGTCAGCTATAAGCCGCTCGACGCCACCGTGGCCGTCACGCTCAGCTGCCCCAGCGGCGATTCGAACGTACCAGCTGAGCTCGTCGACACCAACACCGGCGTGCCCGGTCTCGACAGCTACGTCTTTTCGCGGGCAAGTATCGAGACGCACAAACTGCTCGGTGCTTGCACGATCAAGATCACCTCGGCCAGCTTCCAGCCGGTCTCACTGAAACTGGCAACACCGTTGGCGGTCAGCGACGGCGTCACCAGCTCCGACCAGATTGTCAACATCCCGCTGACCCCGGTGCTGAATCCCACCGAGCCAGTGTTCGGGTTCGTGCGTTGGTTCGACTACGGCACGCCGACGAAGACCGAGAAGCTGCTCGAAGGTGTCACGGTCGGACCCAGTGGACAGGTGATCACTGGGTTCACGCCATCGACGGGCGACCTCAACACGGTGCCCACGCCGATCAGAACCACCGTGGCGCCATTCACCAGCAAGCCCGATGGAGCATGGGTGGTGAAGGGCCAGATCTTCGGTTCCTCCACATACAACGTGTCGAGGGACGGATTCAACGACGGATCGTTCGATGTGAAGATGAGCATCACGACCAACAACACCAACGTTCGCGATGTATCAGCCGGCACCAATCTCAAGTCGACTGCGGCGAGTGCGACCAGCCCGATACTTGTCGAGATGGAGCCCCGCAACCGAGCGATGGGCGGCAACGTCGTCCTGGTCTCGAATGGCACCAAGGACTACGCCGGTGTCCGCATCGCCAAAGTCGGTCCCACCACCAATGGGCCCGCCGACACCGGCACGCTGATCGGCCCGTCAGCGACCGGTGCGTTCTCGATTACCGACGCCCGACCTGGCACGTGGAAGCTGACCATCACCAAGCCCGACCACTACGTCTTCTTCCCTGCCGTGATATCAGGGGACCCAACAAAGTTCGTTCTCGAGGTCCCACTTCCCCCTGGCTCCGGCGAGTTTGCCATTCCCACGACCACGCCGATTCCGAAGATGGTCGCGCTCGCCAGCCTCGACGTGAACGTGCTCGAAGCCGGAACAGGAAGGGACCTGCTGGCCACGAGTACTGCACCGACGGTTGCGCTCAACTACAACTCCGGAGCCACCCCAATCATCGGCGACCTCATCCCAGCCGTTCCCAGCAGCCGTACAGCCCCAGCCGTCACCGCGTTCTGGAAGTACCAGGACCTCATCGTGCCGCTCGATGGCTCGGCGGCGCTGTTCCACAAGATCGCCGTGGACACCACCGACCACGACCTGGCGGCCGCCACAGTCACCGTCACCGTTAATGGAGTGGCCGCCGACCCAACGACGCTGAGCGCCGCGAACATCCCGCTGCAACTGCGCCCGGGAGACCACGTGGTTCTTTCTATTGCGCTGGCGAGGTTCGGTTCGCTGACCGGTTCCGTCGTCGGCATTGTCGGTCCGACTGCGTCGTCCACTGAAGATCTCCTCGATCCATCGCTGTCCGCCGGCCTGCACCTCACCGCTATGAGAGAGTTCGACGCCGCTGGAGTTGCGCTCACCGTGCCGGTACCTGCCGACCACGTCATCGTGACACCGGCAACTTCGACTGCACCCGGCACGTTCAAAATCGACGGCCCCGCGGGCGGTTACCGCATCACCGTCACCCACGATCAGTACCAGGCCGCGCTGAGCAGTAGCCCGACCGCCCTGGCCTCAACAGGGGCACCCACTTCCCTGTTCACTCCAGGCGGGGTGCTCTACAGGGTGGCAAACTCCGAAGACCGAGTGCTGGCCACACCCTTCACGCTCGATCTCATCAAGGGCCGCATCACGGTGACCGCAGTACAGGGCAACGGGACGAGTCCGCTCGCCGGTGCCAAAGTCATCGTTACCAGGTCTCTGTACCCGCTCCCTGCGCCAGCCGACACCAACAGCGACGGCATCACATCCCTGTCGGGCCTGTACCCGGGAACCTATCGAATCGAGATCCGCAAGTACAACCCACTCATTCCCGCCCAGGACGAACGATTCCCCGTCATCGTCTCTGTCTTGGTACCGAGAGGCACGCTCGCGACGCCCGGCGCGGTGACCGTCAAGGGAGCGTTACTCGAACTCGGCGGCTCAATTACCGGCACTATCCAGGCCATCAACCTCGACGGCGAAGCGATGCCGATGCCGTCGGGTGTCACGATCACCAGAACCTACAACTCATCCTTGTCACCCAAGGTGGTCGTGAACTCGGCCACCACAGTGCTCAACTCGGCGTCCGACACCGACCTGTCGGTCGGAAGTCGACCGAGCGCGGTCACGTTCACCCCGCTCATAGCGCTCACAACACCGCAGACGTTTGGATTCACATCGTTGGCGTTCGGAGTACATAGTTTGACGTTCTCCTCACCCGTGGTGGGATACAACGCTCCTGCTCCGAAGGAATTGACCGTCGACGACAACACCCTCCCCGCCGTGCCGAAAGATGCTGGCACGGTGTCGTACACCGCGAAGAACGTCGTCGTCAAAGTGAACCTCAATTCGTCGACTGGTGCACCGATCTTCGGCGCCACCGTAAGGCTGATCGACCCCGACACGGGAGAACCCATTCCGCTCGCAGTGCAGCCCGGCGACCCGACCAACCGGTACACCGCGTTGTCGGTGGTGCCGGAGTTCCTCCAGCTTACACCCGCCGTCACTCAGGTCTACGGACTGATCATCAGCCATCCGCTGTATGGGCTGTCAGAATCAACAGTGTTCGTCGGAGTACGAGACGACGCGCTCATCGTGCCCATCACGATGACTCCCACTAAGGCCGGTGTGAATGGCCTGATCAAGAAGCAACTCACCGAGTCGCCGAGTTCGATCGACAAGTTCGACAACGTCAAGTTCGCGACGATCGAACTCTACAAACTGAGAACTGCTGGCGCGACTCTCGACCCGACTCTCGACACGTTCATCGACAGTACGACGACCGATGTAAATGGCGACTATGCCCTCGGCGTGCCCGATACCGTTCTACCGGGGAGTTTCTACGTCGTCGCCTCGTCTCCTGGCTTCGCTCCCCGCCAATCCGGTGTGAGACCTTTGACTATCACCGACAAAGGGTCCAGCGCCAACTTCAACTTGACGCTACCCAAGTACGCGCAGGCCAAGGTGACGGTCCTCGGCGCTGCCGCTGCCGCCGACACGACCGTCACGATGTCGACATTTGGCGTGACCCCACTGACCTGCACCACGATGCCGTTGTGCACATTCGCGTCGCTTGACCCGGACAAGTCGTACTCGTGGACGATCACAGCGGCAACGTTCTTCCCCAAGTCGATACCCTCGATCAATCCCGATATCGGTGACGTTACGACCGCGGTCTACAACGTCACCCCAGTCCAACGCATTGTCGAGGTGCAGGTCATCCTCGAGGTGCCAGCCGCCTGCACGGATCCCTTCCCCTCGGTCAGCATCGCCATCCCGTCAGGGATTGGCGCAATTCCGGCCGCCCAAGACATCACCCCGAGTGGGGCTGATGCCGGCTCGTATCGGTTCAGGTTCACAGGTGTTCCGCTCGGCGCGGGCACCATCACGGTCAGCGAGGCAGGGTGCCGAACCGTTACGGTCACGGTCAGTAACACCGATGTGACCAACACCGCCACCATCGACTTGTCGTATGCCGTGAACCTCAAGCCTCCGGTGCAGTACAAGGTCAAGGTCGTCGGTGGTAGTCCACTGGCTACAAACGTCATCGCAACGCCCGCCGGTGGTGGAACAGCGATTCAATCGACGTTAAGTGGCGGTTTCTACACGATCCAGCTCGATAGCGGTAGTTGGACCTTCGCTGCGACGCTCGACGGGACGGGCGAAGCCCACACCACGACCCCGTTCGTGGTCACGGGACTCACGGCTACCGGTCCGGGTTCGCCTCAGGATCTGACGCTCACGCTGGTACCGCGCACGGTCACCGTCGTGATCAACGTCACCGGTACGACTGGCGCATCGATCAGTTTCCCCGCCGACATCGCGTCTGGCGCGCCCTTCACCATTGTCGAGTCAAACCTTCCGTCTGCGTACACCGTCACGAAGGAGGGCTACGTCGTGGTGTCCGACTCCGGGTCAGGTTCGGCGACGTACGCAATCGGAGTCACGACACCGATCAGCGTCGTGATGGAAGCTAAGCCCGTTCTCAAGTTCTCCGGGGTCGCGGGCGCCGTCGTCACAGTGACTAATGGGGTCGCCGATTCATCAGATCCCACCAAGTTCTACTTGAACAGTGCTCTGCTTGCTTCGACCACCTACACCGTCATCAAAGAGGGCTACGTTACGCTCAACACGTCCGCTGTTCCCGTGAGTCCAGCAACCGTCTTCGCAAACGGATCGACCACACCGATCGACGTCGCACTGGTCGCGAAACCCGTTCTCCAGTTCACCGGCGTCGTGGGCGCAACCGTCACACTGGACGGCGGCAACAGCGTCGGCGTCATCGACTCGCACGACGCAGGACTGGCTACCCAACGGTTCTACATGACCAGCGGTCTTTCGTCCCCGACCAACTACAGCGTCACCAAGACCGGCTACAGCCCAATCGTCAGTGCCTCCGCAGCTGCCGACAGTCCAGCAACGACGTTCGCTAACGAATCGACTACGACGATCCCGGTGGTGCTCTTGTCGTTGCCAACCGTTCAGTTCAACGTTCCGAGCGGATCGACCATCACCATCACGTCCGGTCAAACCTTCAACGTTTCCGGCACCAACCTGTACACCATTACTTCGGGTACCTCACCATTGGCCTACACCGTGGCGAACCCCCCGTACTTCACCCTGACGGGTTCCGTGTCATTCGCGAGCGGTAGCCCCGCCACTGTTTCCGGGATGGTGCTTCGACCCTTGCTGTCCGGAACGTTCTCATCAGCTGGGCGTCCGGACTTCTTCCTGTGTCGGACCGATACGACGGTGGTTGATGCCGGCACGTGCCTGCTGTCGACAGGCAAGGTAGCGGGACCCACCAGTGTGGGAGGGACCAATTACAGCTTCAACCTGCCTCAGGCCATCGGAGCCGCTAGCGGAACGCTGATCATCGTTGCCAAGAAAGACTCCAACCACTACATCGGTGCCACTGTTGTTTGGGACGGATCATCAACGACTATCGCGGGACCTACACTCGACGTCTCCGCAACTGCCGTTACTCCGGACGTCCCCTGACAGTTCACTCTGCTGCACCAACAATCAAGTTCCGCCATTGAAGTCTTGTTCTCTTCACGAAGGGAATGGGACGTGGTTTTCTGTTTGTAAAGAGAACGGGGAGGGTGCCGCGCTGAGGTTGGCGGAACGTTGTGCTGGGGTTGGGGGGCGGGGCTGGTGACGGTTGAATCCGGAGGTTGACCACGATTCGCCGTCTTGCGACGGATCTCACCGGTCAACTCGACAAGGTGTTTCGAAGCCGAGACCTGAGCGGCTTCCCGTCCGATCGTCTCCATGAACTCAGCGCGCTCATCGATGGCATCGGATCCGACAGTTGGGCTGCTGGCCCTACCATTGCAGCATTGCACCGACTTGACGGCTACCGCCTGCGCAGGCCATTCCATCTCGTCGTGTGTAGCGGTCGCAACCTCGCCCGAGCGGGCCACGTCATCCATTCGAGTAACGAGCTCGAACCCATCGACCTTCCAGAGCTGGCTCTCACTCGAGCGTGAGTTCCTACGACTGGTCGACAGTGCAGGGTTGCCCAAGCCCACCATGCAGCAGGTTCTGGGATGCCGGGGCAAGAGTCTGATCCGTGTCCGTAGACGTTCGCTTCGAGGGAACCCCGATCGTCGTCGAAGACCCCGCTGATGTGCTGGCCACAGTGCTCGAGGCGCTCGCTCTATACCTGTCCGCCACGGCCCTCCCTGGCGTTCTCTTCACGACATGAACAGGACATGCCTCACTGTACGTGGAGAGAACGAGGGGTGGCGGGCGAGGGGTGGCGGGCGATGGTCAGAGCATCAAGAATGCGCCGACGGCGCTGATCACCACGATGATGCCCATGATCGCAAGTGGGACGAAATCCTTCGGCGGCGCGGCGGGGGGCGCCGCGGGCGGTGGCAGCGCTGCGGGCGGCTGATCCACCACGGGCTTCGGATTCCAGTCGCCGCCGCAACGGATGCACACCAGCGCATCCAACGTGTTCAACTCGCCGCACGTGGTACAGACCTTGGTGCCGATCATCCGGCGCCCGCCGGCTCCGGGCAGTCGACGCAGCGTGGTATCGCCCGCCACGCTGGCAGCGCCTACGGGCACGGCGGTCGGTGCCCAGAACAGTGGAAAGTCGCAGTGGGTACAAAACTCGTCACTGGCCCGCTGAATCGACGGGAATGTGGTGATCTGGCCGCATTGCGGGCAGACGATGTCGCTCATGACTCGCTCCAGATGTCGTATTGCTGCGGCGGCGGCGGAGGCTCATGGGGCAGCGAGCCTGCGGCCACGGCAATTCCCGGCGATGGAACCGACGGTGCGGCGGGCGAAGCTACCAATGCGGCGAGAGCAGCGCTGGCAGGGGCAACGCTTCCAGAGGACGCGTCGGTCGGCCACAGCCGGCGGTCGCCGACGAACAACTCGAACGTGACGCTGGCAGGCAGCTCGGCACGCACGATCCGCAGCACGTCACGTTCGGTCGCCCAGCCCGTGGACTCGATCCTCAAGACAACGTGCGGATCGGTTACCGGCGCCTCACCCTCGGGGTACACCCCGCCGTTGTCGATCACGGTGGCGGGCCCATTGGTGACCAACTCCAACAGCATCTTCAGGCCTTGACGTGTTCCACGCCACCGCACGAGCGCGGAGTAGCCGCGCACCATGTCGCGCTGCAACTCATCGGGAAGTGACGGGTCGATCCAGTCGACGCCGATCCATTGCCCCATCAACCGCACCATGGCATCCGGCGCGACCGCAGGGTCGAACATGTGCTTCAACGTGTCGATCTGGTGCAGTTCCGTATCGGCAATCGACTGGAAGATCATCAAGAATCGGCCGAGGAAGTCGTCTTCGACCATGCTGACCGGAAGTTGCTGCAAAAGCCAATCTGAACGCCTCATCGCACCACCACCTGATGATTGGCAGACAAGAACAGCGAGTCTCGATCGAGCTTGACGAGGTCTTTGCCGAACCCGATCCGCTCATGATTACGAAGGTCGTACTCGAAGAACAGCACTTCTTCCACCCGCTCGACGCCTTGCACCGCTTCGAGCATTTGGAACACGGTCGCCGAGTTGAGGTCGCTGTCGAATCCCCAGCCACGCCCATCGGCGCCGCCATTGACCGGGTTGATGTAGCGATAGAGCGCGGTCATCGCTCGATCTCGTACCAGCGACACCGGGCTACCAGGGCGAGCAACGACCAGAGTGGCCACCGTGACACCCTGATAGTATGGCGTGCCGATCTCGATGGTGCTGCCAAGGATGCGACATTCGTCGAGGTGGTGGCGAACGCGGTTCGTCATCTCGTCGGTCAGCGCGAAATCGTCGAGTTGCAACTGCTCGGAGCGGCGCTCGATCGATGGCACCAGCAGCAGCCGAATCGGCCTGCCCCGTTCCAGCGGCGGAAGACACCGCACACGGGCGATCGAGGCATCGGCCTCGCCGGCGATTCGCTCGAAGTCTTCGACGGTGACCGCTCGGGCACCGGTACGCAACGACTGGGGGCCCCGAAGCTTCGCGTTGTCGATGGTCTCGGCGTCGACCCCACCTGTGGCCGCCTCGATGTTTTCGACAGCGCCAATGTATGGCACCGTGGTGCGCAACCCGATGAGCGTGCCAGCGCCAACGTTGCCGATCGCACCTCCGCCGAAGCGATAACCGCTGACTGCGATAGTGGCGCCTTCCTTCGGCACAGCGCCGTGTTGCAGCATCGACCCATCCGGATAGCGGATGAGTGGGCCGAAGATCACTTCTCCCGTCGTGGAGTTCCACACGATGTGGCGATCGTCGGGACTCGATCTGCAAAAGTCGGCGACCTCGGTCCATTCGGTACTGACCTCACCGTTGGTGACAACCACCACCTCGCCCTCACGACGAGGAAGCACCGGCGCATTGCGGACCGTAAAGACCTGATCGGGTTTGCCGGTACTGCGACCAAGAACTTCTCGGCCAAACAGATCGCTGTGCTCGGCGCGGACCGTACCACCGACGGCAGCCACTGACAGCTTGCGAATCTGGGGCGACGCCCGGTAGCCGGGTTGGCCCGGCTCGGGCGTGAGCAGCCGGGCGCGAAGCCAGTACGCACGGGTGCCATTGAGACTGAGCGGCTCGTGGGCGTTGGGAATGAGGAGCACGATGTTGCCGTCTCGGTTGAGGCCACCGGTGGTGTCCTGGTATGGCTTCACCGGCACCCAGCCCTTGCCCTGCCATACCTCCCACCGCATCGGTGGTCGAGTAGGAATCACCCCGATCCCTTCGACGTTGGCCGTGACCCCCAAGCGAATCGCGTCGCCCGCGAGCGACGATTCGAACCCGAGGTAGAAGCAATCGCCAGGCGTGACGGTTGGGAAGCAGGTGACGACGCCCCGGTCGACACGCAAATCATCCCAGACATCGTTGTAGGAGTCGATGCCGGCGGATGTGAGCGACGCCATGAGCACGGGTGCCGAAACCGTCTTGTCGAGCGTGGTGGTGAACACCCGCGGAACCCCGAACTCGCCAACGGTCGACACAGAGGTGCCCACTGGTACGTCGACCGAGTGATCAAGCGCCGTGACCAGCCAGAACGTGAGATCAGCGGACGCCGCGGTGGCCGGAAACGGCTCGAACCCCATCAGGTTCAGCATCCGGCTGAAGAACACATCCGGCACCTGGTTGAGCCGGTAGAGGGTCATCTCGGTCATCCACGCGAACAGTTCGATGAGGGCGACACCGGGGTCGGAGAGGTTGTGGTTCGTCCACTCCGGGCAGTACTTCGGGATCAGCCGCTTGGCCTCATCGACGATGTCTTGGAACGTTCGGTCATCGAGGTTGGTGACGGGGATACTCATCGCTCGCTCTCCTGAGGAATCACGTAGAACGGGTAGACGAGGTTACGTCGGTCGTTGGTGGCCCGAATTCGGTATACAAGGTTGATGGAGACCCGGGCCGAGTCGGCCGGGTCTGGTTCGATGATGACCGTTTCGAGTTTGACGCGCGGCTCCCACTGGGACACCGCATCACGTACCGCTTCGCCCATCAACCCGATTGTATTGGCGTTGATCGGCTCGAACAGCAGGTCCCAGATCCGACACCCGAACTGGGGGCGCATCAGTCGCTCACCGGTGGCGGTCATCAGAATCATCCGCAATGATCCGTTGATATCGGTACCAGCAGGGGTGAGCGCAAGCGCGCCAGACTGATCGACCCTCATCGGAAATGAAATGCCCCGCCCGATGAAGTTGGCTGCATCGCTCATCAGTTGATCGCCGTCATCGCACCCTTGAGGGTAAGCATGGCACCAGCCTCAACCTTTGCCGTAGTCTGCCCCTTCACTTCGACGGTCAACCCCTCGATCTTGGCTGCCGTGGTCGCCTTTATTTCCACCCCGGTGTCAGAAGCGAGCTTGTACCCAGTGGCCGCTTTGATGTCGATCTTCTTCGCGTCGATGGTGAGGTTGCCTTTGCCGTCGAATGTGATCGTGCCGACACCGTCACCGAATTCGATCGGCTTGTTGTTGGAGAGCACCTGCACCTTGTTGCCGGACAAGATCAGTTTGGTCTTTTTGTCCTTGTGCTCGATCCAGATGCCGTCCTTGGCGGGATCGTCGTCGACGTCTTTCAACGTCACCTTGTGCCCGAGGCGGCTGGTGATCGTCCATGCCTGAACCACACCGTCTTTGATGACAGGATCACCCTGCAACGGTGGCGCGTCCTTGCCGTTCCACAGCGATCCGAGGACAAACGGGCGGCGCAGGTCGCCTTGCTCGAAACCGACGAGCACCTCGTCGTCGACCGCCGGGAGCACTTGAAATCCCCGAGTGGCGCCCGCGCCCAAACTGAGCACCCGCGCCCAGTTGCTGTCCTCTGTGTCGCTGCGACCGGGAAACTTGACCTTCACCCGCGACAGGTCGTCGGGGTCATTGTTGTTCGTGACCAGCCCGATTACGAGCCCCGACGCCCCCCATTGGTCGCCGGCATGTGGAGCTGGCGCCAGTAGATCCACCAGAGCGACGCCACCGAGTGGGCCAGCGGTGAACCGAGTGATCATGTCCCCGCCCTCACCGAACAGATGCACCACGTCAGTGATGTGGTACTTCCCGCTCAGTTTGGTTCCGACACCCTTCACTTCGACGCAATCTCTCGCCTTCAGTTTCGTGGCGCCGAACGCCTCGCCACGAACGACGAGCTCTTGCGTGGCCTGACGCGCACCAAGCGCCGCAGCGGCCGTAGCGGCTTCCTTTCGCGTATCGAACCCACCAGCGCGGAACATTTTTGCGGCACCGAATCCGTCTGCTCCTTGTCGCCCCGCGCGGATGAGGCCCGAACTTCCGCCACCGGTCGGGTACTTGGCCTCGGCTTCGTCGCGCGCGGTGATCTCCTTCTTTCTCTTTGGATCCCACGAACGCGTGCTCACCTCGGCGAGATGGCCGCTGCCACCGAATCGGGCTCGGAACTTGATGAGGTTCATTCCGTAGGTGAACGTTGCCGTTGGACTGAGGTCTGGGCGTCGCTTCACGCTCAACTTCGTACCGTCGACGTGCCATTCACAGCCGGTGCGAGCGGCGATCCGCTCGATGAACGTGACATCGCTGTCGTTCTGGGCGAAGTACTCGAACACCGGATCGCTCAACACTGGGTCGGTCTCGGCCTGAAGCCCTGCTTCGCTGGCGATCTTTTTGATCATATCCGCATAGCTCGACTTGAGAAAGGTGCGAAAGTGTGAGTTCCGTCCGAGCTTGTACGACTTGTCGTATGCCTCGATCACGACGTTGTGCGTGAACGATGCACCATTGTCGATGCCGATCGCGACGATGTCACCCTTGAAGGCCAGATCTGCGCCGAACTTCACCTCGACCGCACTCCCAACGGCAAACGTGGCTGCGTCCATGATCTCGAAGTCTTTGTCACGAAAAACGAGTTCACACTTGCTGGCCGAGCCGACGGATGACTCGACGCGAACCGAAACCATTGCTTCGAGCAACATCTTCGAGATGTCGGAACCATTGATCTTGACCAACGGCGAAACCGGCAGTAGCGGGCCGGGCACCTCAATCCGCCCGTTCGGGGATGGCGAGCAGCGAACCGGGACGGAGTTCGAGCGGATCGCCGATGCCGTTCATCGCTGCGATGGTGCGCCACCTCGTGGAGTCGCCGTAGTACTTGGCGGCGATCCGGTCGAGGGAATCGCCGACACGCACCTGATGGGTACGGTTGGGCGATGGCGTTCCTGATGTGGGGTTCTGCGGCCCCCAATTGGCATCGGGTTCGTACTGCTCGCAGCTGAGATCGACACTGGCACGCAATGGCAATCCGTCGCTGGAGAAATACGTGAACGACACCGACATGGTGCTGATGATCGCCTTGAAGGTGTGGATCTCTGTTCCCCAGTTGAACTTGATCCACGGCGGACGACCGTTGTTGCGTTCCGCGTCGTAGCCGGCCAGCGACGTGTCGACATCCATCAGCCCCAGCAGCTTGTTGGTGTGCTCAGTGACCGACTTGCCAGTTGGCGTGGTATCGAACGTCAGACTGAGGCTGAACGAACCGCTGTTGCCCCCGGCATAGCGTTGGGTGGGGATGTCGCGCCCGGGGATGCTCTTGCTCTCCCACTTGTTGCCAGCCGTGAACGAAAACTTGGCCGGGTTGAACATGCAGTCGATCCTCGTCCCGGTCTCGGTGGTGAAGAACGCCTTTTGGAGTTGGGTGGGAGCCATCAGAACTCACCCCGGTTACGGCCACCACGGCGCTCGAGTTGCGACATGATCCGGTCTTCCAACAGTTCGACAATCACATCGAAGTGCTTGTGGAGGTACGTCTCGAAGTGTGCGGCGAAGCTCTGCTCGAATTCCTTGTCGCTCTGAACTTGGTGTGCTCCTTGGGTCTCGACGACAGCGTCGGATTCTGAGAACGTGCGGCGGATCACGTTCGGAGTGCTATTGGTGCGGCGGATGTCGGGCGCAGCTGATGGAGCGGCGATGCGGGCCGCCAGCGATGAGGCGGTGACCGTACCAGGGTCACTCGATGCCATCACCCGTCGAATCGTGGACATGTCGGTGGAGCTGCTCATGATAGGCACTTGTCTTGCAGGGGCGACGCGGGGGGCCAACGGCGAGCTGCGCATGAGCTCGCCAACTGCATGGGCGCGGCGCTCCTCGACACTGTCTCGCTCGTCTCCGAAGAACCGGGGAGCGGGGGAAGCATGAGCGACATGGGTGAGTTCATGGGCGATCACCTCGGTGAGGTCGGGGCGCGAGGCCAGCGATGTTGGAGGGGCGGAGGCGAGGTGGATCACGTCGCCAGTAGTTGCGGCAATCTTACCCACTGCAGCCAGAGCCCGCCGCGAGGCCTGGTCGGTGGAGATGAGCGGGCGTTTGTTACCGACAATCACATCGGCAATGGGTCGGAACGAAGCCGGCAGCGGAGCCGGTCGCTCTCTGCGATGACGGCTGAGTTCGGTGAGGAAGCGGTCGGCCACCGATGCAGACAAGCCCGTCGTCGGGGTGGGAGCATCGGGCTGCGGTGTAACGCCGGACAGCACGGCGGGTCGCTCGTCGGACACCTCGGCCGGCAAACGACGGACGACGTCGGCTGGTTTGCTGCGAAGAGCAGGTCGAGGGTCGCCTGCCACCGGCTGCACCGCCGCCGACTGCACACGCTCCGGTTGGGCTAGCTGCACCATCGTCGGCTTCGCCATCGTCGACTGGGTCATCATCGACTGGGTCATCGTCGACTGGGTCATCGTCGACTGGGTCATCGTCGACTGCGTCGACTGGGTCGGCTGCAGGCTCGAGATCGAACGCGTCGCGCGTGTAAGCGTCGGGCCATTGTTCGGAGTCAGGGTGGGAGCGGCATTGAACCGAGGCGGCTGTTGCCATCCCTGCGCAAGGAGCGCCCGACCGTCGAGTCGCGAACCGTCGATGGATTCTGTCCACCCATCGGCCAGTCCCTGAACGTGCGCTGGTTCGACCGCTGGCAAAAGTACGCGAAGGCCGTCACGCCGAACAACCGTCAGAGGCGATGGCTTGGGCTGCGCATGAGGTGAACGGCGAACTCCACGGTGAACCGGCGAACGGCGAACGAGGTGACCCGGCCGGGCTGACACCCAGTGGTGATCTCTCGAGTCGTTCGAAGAGGCAGGGCCACTGGGTTCCATGACGGGCTTCGCGGTCATCCCGGGCATCGCGATTGTCCCGGGCTTTGCGGTCATCCCGGGTAGTTCCGACGCAACCGCCGGCTGTGACAGCGGCACAAGCACCGAAGCCATGTCCGCCGGTGTTGTAGACACACCTGGATAGGTCACGGCTGGGTTGGGCGCGGCTGGGTAAGTCACGGTCGCCGCGACCGACCGGATGATTCGTCGACCGTCAACCGAACGGTGGATATCGGCCCGTGTGGGGCGGGGCATCGACATGACCCGCCCTGGCGCCGGATCGCGGCGCGTGGGTGGAAGATCGGAGCGCAGCGCCACGTCGCTTGATCCCGGGCGCAACCTACGCGCTAACCCGGCGACCAGGTGAACGGCCGTAGTGTCCGCGCGTTGGTCGGCGACATCGGGGGCATGCAAGAGCAGCGAGGTTGCGCTTGGTACGGCTGCCGCCACCCTCGAAATGGAGGTGGGCTGCTCACTACCGTCAAATGTCCGTTGAAGCAGATGATCCTGCGGTTCGCGTTTCGTTGCCAACAGCGTGGTGGGCGGTGCCGGATCGGTGGCATGCATCGGTAGTGCTCGGGCGACGGCCGCAGCGACCGCCGGCATCGTCGGCATCGTCGGAAAGGCACCGGTTTCGAGCCGATCAGAGTGGAGATGCACCTGTGTGTGATGGTTGCCAAGGTTCAGTACGGGCACCGACAGCCGATGCGACTCAGCCAAACGCGGTCGCACCGCTCTGCGAAGCAGTCTCGGTGGATTCTCGCCGCTCGAAGACGAACGTAGCGACGGCGACGCGGACGGCGACGACTGCGATTGCGATGGCGACCTCGCCTCGATCACAGACACCGGACCGATGCTGCGAGGCGACCGCGCCTCGATGTCAGATACCTGAGTTGCGGTGTGCAGCGGCCGAACGTCGGGTCCGGTTTCGGCATTGGCATTGGCATTGGCATTGGCATTGGCATTGGCATTGGCATTGGCATTGGCATCGGCGTGCGCTTCGGGGACCGATCCGCGGCGAACTGTGGCAAGCATGCCCAGATCGATCCTGGGGGCCGTCCCGACTGCTGCGGTTGACGGCGTCGGATCGACGGCACGTAGAGCAAGACCGGACACCGCACGTTGTAGAAGGCCGGTGTCGCGAGACGCGACCGCAGCAGGACTATCCGCGTAATAGTCCGGCAATGATGAAGCCAGCACCTCGGTGGCGGCACCAGAGACGGGGGCAGCGACGGGGCGAGCGGCCGTTCGCCTCAAGCTCTTTGCCTTGCCGGCGATAGTGGGGACGGGCAACTTCGACGGTTCGATCACTCGCGACGGCGTGGACGGCGTGGACGGCGTGGACCCACGCTCCACGGCCTGCGATGTGCTTTGCATTGGCACGGAAGGCTGTTGGCCCGGTGCAACCGGGCCAACAAGAGTGCGGCTGCGCTCGGCACCGAACGGGCTCACGGGCTGGACCGCGCTCAGCGCCGCTGTTGCCCGACGCAACGGACTCGTTCGTACATCTGGGGCCGGTCGTTCGGGGCCGGGTCGTTCGGGGCCGGGTCGTTCGGGGCCGGGTCGTTCGGGTAAGGGTAGTTCGGAGCCGGAATTGGTCCGGGGGGAATCATCGGGCGCTCCCGACGTCAACATGCCGGCGGATTGCATCGCTGTGCGTAGTAAATCGAGTTTGCTCTGTTGCTTGGGCGGTGCAGCCTGGCTCGTCGAGCCTCCCGACGCAGCAGCCGTCGCGAAGGGCGAGTGCCACTCGCTGCGCTGACCAAACGAGGTGCTACTTCCGTCGACGCGATCAACGGCGACCGTACCGGTGGCACTGGGAGACGCCGATACGGCGATACTGCCCGGTGTGGTTGCAGAGCCTGCCCACGTGCGAGTGCCACGACGGACCACCAATGGGAGCCCTCGCTCACTCACGGTGTCAGCCGCACTGCGCGTGTTGGCGCGGGCGCCGCCCAGGGCACGCCTCGGTTCGATCGCGGGTGCTGCCTCGGCGCGGAATGTGTCGGCAGCTCCCGTCACGATTCCAACTGCCCGAGCTGTTCCGGCTGCTCCAGCTTCATGATTCAGCCCCGTCTGGAGCTCATTGGTTGCCACCGCCATGAGCGTGCGCAGGAGGTCGAGTTTGTCGAACTTTGGCGCTTGCTGCTGTTTCGTCGCCAGTTCTGGCATCCCTGGGGTGACCGATTTCCGTTCGACCTTCGCGAGCGGGGTGGTCGGCCGTTTCGGACTCGGTACGCCCGGCTTGGTTGTCGCTGTCTGTGTCGCTGTCTGTGTCGTTGCCCGGCTGGTGGTCTGTGACGCTGCCTGTGTCGCTACCCGCTGGGGACGGCCATGAACCTCGGGAAACCATTCGTCTTCTGGATCAGGAACTGGACTCTGCTCGATAAAGGGCCAATAGTTGCGGGGTGGGCGTACCTCGCCATGCAAGGTCTCAGCAAGGGTCACCCACTCACGCTGGACGTATCGCCGACGGGAGGTTGACAGCCCGAGCGTGCCGGCAAACGATGACGTCGACCGGGCCAGGTAACCGAGTTGACGCCGTGGAAGGCGACCCGGAAGGGGCGCCCGGCGTAGCACCGTTCTGGCGGCGGCCTGTCGACCCAGCGTCGCCACAAAGGGTTCGGCCGGCAGAACCGGCGCTACCTCCGGCGGTTCCGCGGTCGGCTTAGGGCTTCGTCGCCGTGAAGCCATGATGTGCGATTTCGAGAGACTCGCTGGCCGAGTCGGACGATGTTGCCGCGAACTGTGGCCCGCTCCACTTCACCGGGAACGCGTCGAAGAAGTTCCACGACCGCAACCGTACGTTGGTACCAGACATCAACGTGATCGCCGCGGTCGAGCGCGTGAGGACGTTGCCCGCTGAGGCAAACTGCTCTCCGGACGACTTGTTCAGCCATTTCAACAAGTTGTCGGTCTGAGTGACACCACGCTTGAGCGTGATATTCGGCCAGCTCATCCTTCCGGGAAGGCGATGGCTGAATCCGTTCTGGCCACCTTCCTCGATGGACTCAACCGTGACCTCGACCTCCAGACCGCCGACTTCCATGAAGTGGCCGATCTTCTCACCGTCGACCTCGAACAAGAACCTTGCTGAAGAAACCTGCTGGCCATCGAATGAATTGTCAGACATGTCGTACCGCCTCCCAGGCTCGCTCGTTCAAATCGGCTACCCGCCGGATCAGCCGGGCACGATCGGTGTGCTCAAGATCGAGAAGATCACCGATCGACCAATGCAGATGATATGCAAGATAGGCGATCTCGTCCCACAATGCTTCCGTGGGATAGAGCTTCATGTCGCTGACTGTCGCGGTACCTCTTCGATTCGCGCGCGACGCCGCCCCGCAGCCGGCGATTCCGCTGAGCGAGCCGGAGCTTCCGGCGTCTCTATCGCTTCCTCGACGGGTTCCGGTGCGGACTGGACCGGCTCGACGGCGGCGGCAACGTGCGGCTGTTGTGCCTTCGGCACTGCCCGCTGTATCGGCGCTGGCGCTGGTTCCGGAGCCGGAGCCGGTTCCGGCTCGGGTTCTGTTCCGACCACGCCTTGAAGCGCGGCAATGTCGTCAGCGCTACCGAAGTTGATGATGCCGTACAGGTCCTGCAAGAAGGCCAAGTCGGCCGCAAACAGGTTCTCCATGTCGCCAGCCATCACCGACTGCAGTGTGCCCAGTTCGGTGATGACCCGCGACAACACGAGAATCGTGAGATATGGATCGTCCGGCCCAGTGACCCGCGGGTCGCGGAGCGGTTCGATCTCGTCTCGCGCCGTGGCCAGACGCATGGTGCCTACTCGATGAAGGCGCCCTTCACTGTCGACGTACCCTTTCGGGAGCGTGAAGTTAAATTCGGTTTGCAATCCGGCCACGGCGGACGACTCAGTCAGCCCATTCGAGGAATTCGTGTTGAATTGTGACTTCCTCGATCATCACTTCGTCACTGCCGACGCTCAGGTCACCGGCCGAGTACTTCGACGGCCACATGTTGGTCAGGTTGAACTTGGCCACAGGCTTCATGTTGCGGTCGTAGACGATGATGGCACCCGTCTTGCGCGGAACGGCAGCGGTCGCATCAACGACTTCCTTGAACCAATCCGACAGTTCGGTGCCCGGGGTCAGGCCGCGCTTCAAGACAACCTCGGAATAGGTGATTGCACCGGGGATCTTGGTGGTCACCTTCTGGCCCGAAGCCGTGGAGTGAGGGTGTTCGATGACCTTGAGTTCGATACTGAGTCCACTACACGCCGTGAACGTGGCGATCTTGACGCCGTCGACTTCGATGCCAAAGAAGTTTCCGACGAATTGTTGGTCGTTAACGGTCATGGCTGCCCTCTCACTTCGTCCGCTGCAGTAGTTCGATGACGATGGTGAGTTCTTCCATCATCGGGTCATTGGATCCGACGTCGAGATCGGAGGCAGACCACTTGCTTGGCCACGCGTTCTGAAACGTCCAGATCCCGATAGGCGCCGTATTGGTGATGTCATACAGTTGAATAGCGCCGTTGGTACGGTACGCCGCGTCGCCATCGCGGATCTTCTTGACCCAGGTATACAGCGACTTCTCTGCACTCATCGGCCGCTTGAGGCTCAGTTCGGAGTACTTAGACGTCGAGGGTCGCTTCAGCGTGGTGTGTACACCGCCTGCATCGACCATGTCGACAGTCACCACTTCGACCTCGACGTTGAGGCCACCGACGTCGGAGAGCCCCTTGATGGTGCTCTTCGGATTGTCGAGTTCGATGTGAAACCACGAGGCGACAAGAAACTTGTCCTTCACGTCGCCAATATTGACGTTTGTCATGCTTTTCTCCTGACGAATTCGCTAGTGGGTGTGACCGCGGCTCAGGCCGAGGTCTCCTTGATCTGGGCGATGCGGAAGATCACGAATTCGGCGGGCTTCACCGGCGAAATGCCGACCTCGACGATGACGCGGCCGAGATCGATCGATTCGGGTGGGTTCGTCTCGCTGTCACACTTGACGTAGTACGCCTGCTCGGCAGATGCACCGAACAACGCTCCGTCACGCCACAGCCCACGAAGGAACGAACCGACGGTGCGCTTCAGGCCTTCCCACAACTTCTGATCGTTCGGCTCGAACACTGCGAACTGGGTGCCGTTCATGATCGCCGTTTCGATCATGTTGAACAGGCGACGAACGTTGATGTAGGTCCAATCGGTGTTGGACGACAAGGTGCGAGCACCCCAGATGCGGATACCGCGGGTACCGAACGGGCGGATGCAGTTGATACCGATCGGGTTGAGCATGCCCTGCTCGGCCTTGGTGATGTCGTTCTCGACGTCGAGCGCGCCACGGACCACCTCGTTGGCCGGTGCCTTCCACACCCCACGGGTGTCGTCGGTACGGGCCCAGATACCTGCCATATGACCACTCGGCGGAACCAAGATCTCGGTGTCGCCGTTGGTGGCAGCAGGGTTCGAGACCTTGATCCATGGGTAGTAGAACGCAGCGAACTGCGAGTCGTACATGGCGACGTTGGAGCGCCATTCTTTGATCTGCTGCGGGTTCATGCCAGGAGGCGCATCGAGCACCGCCATCCGGTTGGCCTGGCCTTCACAATGGTTGATGAGCGCAAGCTGCACGCTCTTCCACAGGTTGAGGTCGACCGAGCCGTCGGCCTTGGTGGCAGCAGTGATGAGGTCGGGCACCATGACCATGGTGACGTCCTCGGCGATGACCAGGCCGTTGATACCGGTGCGAGCGGTCTCGCTGCCAGTGAACGCACGACCCGGGACTGGCACCGGGGTGGCGGCGGCCGGCTCGATGGAGTACACCCCAGCGGGGATAGACGCAAGATCGGCGGTGAGTTGATCGACGTCGATCTTGGTGGCGATCTTGACCCGTGTCGACTCGGCATTGACGATCGTCTCGACGTTACGTGCGCCCTTGGTGAGCGTCAACGAATCGAAGCTCTCGACGACCTTGCCGCTCTCGATGACATCGATCGAAAAGGTGGGCGATGCATCGTCGGGGGCGTCGGCGGGAAGTTCCTCGGCGGTGACGTTGATCGAAATGGGAGCATTCGGCTCCACCGTGGTGATCTCGAGGGCGGGTCCGAGCGTACGGTCGGCAGACGGCAATGCCCGAACACCCGACTCGGTAGCCGGTGTGGTGTTCGGGATGCGCACGATGTACGCCATGCTGCCACCGTTGTTGAAGTAGCCGTACACCGAGTGGGGCAACATGATGCCAGGGGCGAAGCCACCGTACAGCTTCTCAAACTGTGTCCAGTTGGTGACCAGCCGGGGCTTCACGCCCTCCGGATCCGATGGATCATCATGTGGCGCTAGTGCGGTGAATCCGACGAACGCGGCAACGGCGGTGGCGCCAGCCGAGAGGGTGGCGGAACTGGACGGAACTTCTTCTACGTACACGCCTGGCGTGAGATAGGTAGCTGCCACGGATGTCTCTCTCCTTCGATGCGATCGGATAACAATACGGCCAGCGAAGGACTTGATTTCCCCCCGACACCCAGTGGCTACCTCATCATCAACCCGACGAATCAGTAGCCGCCGCGCGACCGTAGCACAGTGGTCACCGTCTGCGTGAAACGCTAGGACCGTGGGTCGGTAACGGTGAAGTTGGTCAGAGCGTTCGACTGCTGTATGCGCCAGCCCAACGCAAAAGATCGGGTCGTGCGACGTGGAGTCGCGAAGTGCAGAACGAGATGGCATTTTCGCGCGTTGTGTTCGTCACTTCGCCCATGGCTGCGCACGCCACACCACAACCAACCCCACCAGTACCGACTTACGCTCCTAGGGAACCGTGATCGTCATGCAGGCAGTCGACGTGAACTGGATGACGCCGCCCCAGTTACACATGCACTTCGACGAGTTGTTCAACGCCGGCTTGTTGCCGACGACAACCGTTGGCGAGCCGGGCACCCACGGTGCTGCGGTCACCGGAATACACGGCATGGGCGTGAGCACGCCCAGCGCGGCAGCGGTCGCCGCGGCCACGGTGGGGTTGGACAGGCTCATGCAGGTAGCAAATGGTGGGATGTTGAGAATCGGGACGTTGTCCATGATGGTGCCGACCGGTGTGTTACCGCCCACGGTCGTGGGGGGCACAGCGATGAACGACGACGGTGCCATTCCGAAGCTGCATGTCATCATCGATCCCATGGTGACCAAAAGCGCCATGGCCGGAGCGTAGCCCGATTGCGGCGGCGCTCCGTCGCACCGTCAGACATGATTGACTGCCGACATGGCGCAATCGGCTCTCATCCCGGACGAGTACTCCTGGCGCTTGCTGGCCCAAGTCGCGATCGAGCGGCAAGCGCTGTTGCACCGAGTCACCAAGAGTGGGGTTGGCGCGTCGGTCGGCGACCACAGCACCGCCAGCACAGCCGAACTGGGCACAGCCGAACTCGGTGCGGACATCGACACGCTGCTCGGTGCGCTCACCGGGTCGGGTCCGAGTAACAGCGATCCGCCAGCAGTGACGACGATCCGCGAGCGAATGGACCCCTTGCTCGTCGCTGCGCAAGCTGCGTTCTTCGCGATGCTCGAACTGCCCGTGCCGTTCTCACTGATCGCCGCGAATGCTCGGCTCGACGCAGCCGAGGCCGAGGCACTCGCGCTCATCGCCGGATGTGAGCTCGACGCCCGATTGGCCCGCCTAGTCGCGTACCTGCAGGACGAGACCGGAGTCGGGCGGTTGTCGCTACAAACACTCGACCAACTGTTGCGTGAACGCCCGGGGGCAACGACGGACAACGGACGAGGCGTGATCGGAATCGCCGAGGCGCTCGGACTCGACTCGCAACTCCGACGCTCGTCACTGATCGAGGTACGCGAGGAAGGACCCTGGGCACAACATGCTGTGGTCGCGCATCCCGGAGTGATCTGGGCGCTGGTCGGCGACACTGCCGCTGATCCCGACCTGCCGCTCGGCACCACCGCCGTCGATGCCCCTGCGGATGACCGCGAAGGCGAGGATTTCGTCCACGGCGACTTCGTCGTGATCACCGGCCAGGACAAGATTCGTCGCCGCGAAGAAGCGATTCGTCGCGCATCGGCCACCAGGTTTCTCGTCACCTCGCAGCCCGCCGATCGGCGCGGGTGGGAGGCACTCGTGCGCGAAGCCACCCTGTCCGGCAACGGAATCGTGATCGAACTCGACGACAGCATCGGCCCAGAGCTCAACAACGAGGGGCGACGAATCATCGCCCGCGCTTCGCACCTGGCATGGGCGGTCACGGCCCGCCGCGAGATGTCCGTGGCCACGATGCCCGCCCGTCAATGGATCGAGTTCACCGCCTCGGCCGACGAGCCGGACGCCACCGAATGGGCTGCCGCTGTCGGCCGGGCCGACGTGCCAGTTGCCGGTCAGACCGACGGCCGGGTGCACCGGCTGTCGGCTTCGCAGCTCGACCTTGTGAGCCGCGCCTACGTTGCCCGCCGCGGTGACCTCGATGGAGCGGTGCGGCGACTTGTATCGGGAAGCCTGGAACAACTTGCGCAACGAATCCGGCCGAACAAGACCTGGGACGACATCGTCCTCACGCCCACACGGTTCGCCCAGCTCCGCGGCATTGTCGACCGCTACCGCCATTCAGCGACGGTCTACGACCAGTGGGGGTTCCAGGCGAGCCCGTCGCGCGGTCTTGTTTCGCTGTTCGCTGGCCCGTCGGGTACCGGCAAGACTCTGGCGGCCGAAGTGATCGCCGGCGACCTTGGCCTCGATGTGTTCAAGCTCGACCTTTCGTCGGTGGTCAGCAAGTACATCGGTGAGACCGAGAAGAACCTCGAACAGATCTTCGACGCCGCGGGAGGCAGCAACGTCGTGTTGTTCTTCGACGAAGCCGACGCATTGTTCGGCAAGCGCAGCGAGGTGAAAGATGCCCGCGACCGCTACGCCAACATCGAAGTGTCATACCTGCTCCAGCGCCTCGAGCGCTACGACGGTGTGGTACTGCTGGCTACCAACTTCGAAAAGAACATCGACGAAGCCTTTCTCCGACGGATCCACACGCGCGTCGAGTTCGTCATCCCAGCCGAAGCCGAGCGCCGGGTGATCTGGGCTCGCAACTTTCCGCCCGGCGCACCCGTCGACGGCGTCGACTTCAATGCCCTCGCCCAACAGTTCGAGATGTCGGGCGGCTCGATCCGCAATGCGGCCATCCACGCCGCATTCTTGGCAGCGGCCAGTGGTTCATCGATCACGATGGAGCTGATCGTGCGCGCCATCGCTCGCGAGATGCGCAAGATGGGCCGACTGCTCAAGCGAGAGCACTTCGGGCAATGGTTCGACGGCGTGACCAGCCTGGAGTGATCGGGACAGGGTGACCAGCCTGGCGGGAAAGCGTCAGGGTGCGACGGTGGTGGCCGTAGTGACCGCTCCGGCCACGGTGGTCGTGGTAGCAGCGCCAGCCTCTGCCAGGGTCTTACCAGCCTTGTCGGATCCGAGCATGAGCAAGATGGTGACCCCGTCGGCGAGTTTGCCGCCGGCAACCGGCACCGTTGTAGGCAACACCTCGACTATGACCCCGCCCAGCAACGATGCCAGGTAGGTAGCCACCGGGAGCGCCGCAGCGTTGGCGGGATCGTAGTACACCTTGGTGACGTCGAGCTTGATCGACGCATTGGCCGGCGTGGCCACATCGAACTTCACGCCTTTCAGCGCCGTGGTGAAACGCTTTGCCGCACCGTCGGCGGTGGACGCGTTGGCCACGACCACTGTTGCGCCGGTAGTGATCGGTGCGACGGTGGTGACGGGCGGTTCGGTGGGGGGCACCGTGATCAGCGGCAACGTGCTGCTGACGCCGCCATCGGGCAACGTGGTGCCGTTGACGGCCGGCGTGGGTGTCACTCCGGACGGGCCACTCGTTGGGCTGCCACCGTCGTCACGGATGGTCTTCAGGATCAAGAATCCGCCGACCACCGCGATGACGGCGATGACGATGGCCGCAGTGGAACCGATCGGCGAGCCGCTTGCGCCCCCGGTCTCACGTGCACGGCGTGGCTGTTCGCTGCTCATGCGTTGCCTCTCTGCGCACCGGACATGGTGCCGCTACTGCTGTTCGGGCCATCGATACGGGCACGACGACGACGTTCACGCTGACGCCGCAACCGGCGTACTACCAACGGATCGAACGTGAGCGCGTCGGGATGATCGAGCAGCTGGTTGAGCTCCTGATAGTACTCGTCGCTGGAGCATGAGAACCTCGCGCGGATCACCGTGTCGCGTCCATCGTCTTCGGCCCACCATGAGGATTCATAGTGAATGATGGCGCGTTCGCGTTCGCTGAGGGCGGGCGGATGGTCGCGGTTGGCCGTCACATCATGAGTCACCCCCCTAGCCTGCCCGGTCGGACACCCTCGTGACAAGCATCCCCCCGAATCAATGCTCTGCGAGGTGGTGATCGATGCCGCCCTCACCGACGATGCTGCCACTATCCGCGTTCTGCCGCTAGGGCTAGAGACCTGCGAGCAGCAGTTCTCGGATCTCAGCGTCGCCGAACATGCCCGACGTGCCCTGCGCGTATGCACAGTGCATTTCGAGCACACCATCTGCGAAGTTGATGCTCATCGAAGCCGTGTCGGCGACGTTCTTCAACTTGATCGACTTCAGTCCGTCGCGTACCGCTTCGCGACCCATGTCATCCTGACAGATCACCCGTAAGGCCATGTTCAGCCGGTGGCACGACAAGTTGTCGAGGTAGTTCAGGCCCGCCGGATCAGCAGCGAGGCTGTCCCAATCAACGTCATACGGAATCGCTGTGCCGCAGATCTCTTCGATCTCGCGCACACGCTCCGGCAACGTCACTTCTTGCAGCTCCTTGATACGTCGCCGCTCTTCTAGTCCCATGTCAGTCCTCCATCGCTCGTTCATTGTTCGGTCATCGTTCGTTGCGTCCAAACAGACGATGACCATCGTGATCCACTCCCCGTGCAGTGGTCATGAGTAGCGACTACTCAATGATGGCTACATCGATTGCTCGTGCCAGTGCTCGGCGATGCCGAACCCCGTGCGGCCATTCGTGTGGAAACGAGTCAGGCCCTCGTTGACGAACGTCACGCCGTCACGGCGCGGGATCTTCGTGGGGCAAATGGTCAGCACTGTTCCGTCGACGATAATGGACGTACCTTCGCTGTCGGTCGCCTTCAGCTGCACAGCGCGGTGCAGCAACGAATTGCCCGGGTCGTACTCGGTCGTCATGCTCACGTCGGTGAGCTCCAGCGTCTCACCGTTGCGTTGGATCCAGCCCTTGCCGCGGAACGTTCCATCGGTGGCCCTGCCACATGCACCGCCCAGCGCGAGATTCTCGCCGAAGTTGATGGAGAACCAATTCATGAAGCAGCTACCCCGAACCGCGGCGGCGACCGATGCAACGCCGGCATCGGTGGTCGCGGCATCGCTCGGACCTTGCCAGGTACGCGGCCCCCACGACTTGTCGCGCACCCCGAAACCGTTCACATGCCACTGCTCGTCACCGAGCCGGATAGTTCCACTGACCCGGCCGGTCTGCTCGAAGTGCCCTTGCGAGCCGCCGACCGCGTAGTGCGGGTCGCTGATGGCCTCGAATGCAACGTCCATGTCGAGATGAGCCGGGCGGCTCCATCCCTTTGGGCGGTCCCGGGTTGCCGCCAGCATCACGGTCGGGTCGCCAACGTCCTTGGCATCGCCGGAATAGACAATGTCCCACCGGCGGAACGCCTCACCCCTGCGGAGTGTGAGGTTGCCGACCGTCGGATCTGCGGGGCCGAGGGTGCTGACCACCGACGGGCTCAGATCGGTACGTCGTCCATAGGTGAATGCCACTCGACCCTTGGGCAGGTAGACGACGTGTAACGCGTCGGCCCAGCCGTCGTTGGGGCGAAACCCCATCCGGGTGAAGGCGCCTACCCCCGTGTCGGGGTCGACGAAGTTGAAGTAGTAGCTCTCGCTCCACGCAGCATGGTCGCCAACAGGATGGAACAGTTCATCGGCAGGATCAGCAGCAGTCATGGTGCAGGTGTACTCCGGCTGCGCCATCCACAACGAACGGAAATGACAGCCAGACGCCGAAGAACCTGGGCAGTTCGCCGGCATCGACGGCCCGTGCGCGCAAGGACGTACGCTTCCGAGCGTGAACAACCGCAGGGCAACCGAGTTGAGCCGCCTGCTCTCATCGGTAGTGGCCCTGTCCCAGCGCAGACGGTTGGTGGGGGCAGGAGTGATCGGCGTGATCGTCGGCGTCGTGGTCGCCCGCTTCGCGCCATGGCAGATGGCAGTACTCGGCGGATGGGACATTACGGCAATCGTGATCGTTGCGTCGATCTGGATGTTCATCCCGGTGCTCGATGGTGAGATGACGAAGTCCACAGCGAAGCGCGAGGACGTGAGTCGAGCAAGCGACGATTTCGTCGTGCTCCTCGCCAGCGTCGTCAGCTTGGTCGGCGTGATCCTGACGCTGTTCGCTGCGAAGAGCGCCTCCGGCGGACTGAAGGCATGGATGACCTCAGTCGCAGTGGGGACCGTTGCGGTGTCGTGGTTCACGGTCCACACCGTCTTCACGCTGCGCTACGCGCACCTGTACTACGACGAGCCAGACGGCGGGATCGACTTCAACGAAGACGCGTGCCCGGACTACCTCGACTTCGCGTATCTCGCGTTCACGGTCGGCATGACCTTCCAGGTGTCCGACACCGACATCTCGTCACGAACCATCCGGCGCGCAGTGACTCGCCACGCACTGCTCGGGTACGTCTTCGGCACGGTCATCATCGGCGTCACCATCAACGTGGTCGGCGGGCTCATCCAGTAGCGGGTGTGTATGGGACCCCTCAAGTGGGTAGTTGTCCGCTATGGCCACCAGCGTACCCCGCCTCCAGACCGTCGATCTCATCCGGCACCTGCCTGACTGGCAGGTCATCGAGGTCATCGAGGTGTCCGCAACCGAGGATCAACCAAACGCCGCCTGCTTCGTCGCTTCCTTGACCGATCTGGTGTCTCCGGTCGTTCTTCGAGCACAAGGACGCAACCTGCTGATACCCGAGCTCTTGGGCCTGTGGGTGGTCTTCGTCGACGAGCACTCCCGCTTGGATCGAGCCTGGTTCGATCTCTTGGCGCAAGACCTGAACGCCCTCGCCAGCGATCACGAGGTCGCCTGCTCAGTCGGCGCCGGACACTGTGACGGGTCGTTGCGACTGGATGTCGCCTACCGGCGTTCGGCACTCGAGTACCTCGGCGGATTCGCCGCATCTGATGACTGGAGCATCGATCTGGAAGCCCAGGCTCGCCTGGTGGCTTGCGGCTACGCCGTTCGTGGCGGAATTCGCGATCAGGTGTGTTGATTCAGGCACGCAACAGCCCACCATTTCGCCGTTGACGGAGCTCCCTGACGACTGAGTGCGGTGAAACGTGGCGGCACGTGTCGATGGCTTGCGGCGGCGGCGGCTCGTGGCCGAGCCGCCAACACCCGTCGACCTCGGGGACACTTCGCCCCCGAGGTCTGCCGGTCACAGTGCGTGCTTGTGGTGACGGCCGGTCGCTGCGCGGTAGACGAGCAATGCCACCACAGCGCCGACGATCGAGCCGATGATGCCCGACGCCTGGAACGCGCCGCCATTCGCATCCTTATGGGTGAGCACGTAGCCGATGAAACCGCCGATGAAGGATCCGATGATGCCGAGGATGACGGTCCCCCAGGCACTCATTGGGTCACGACCTGGAACGAGGGCACGTGCGATATAGCCGGCGACTAAGCCGATGACGAGTAGGTAGATGATAAAGCCGACCATGTTGTCGCTCCTTGAGTTGGTGTGGGTTGGACCACTGGAGTACCCACGCCGGTCGTGGTCGAACCATGCAGCACTATGCGCTGCCTCACGCGGCACCCTGTTCGCGGCGACACGTGGGGGCATGTGTCGCTACGTAGGCACACGTGCCTCCACGTGTCGCTCGCGTGTTGAGGCGCGCTCCCAGCAAGAGCGTCACCGGCGGGCGAGCAGGTCCTGAAGGTCGGGGAGTCGGCGGAACATGTCGGGGAGACCACGCATGCCGTTGCGCACGGAGTCATGTGACAGGGCTAGGTCGGGGCCAGTGCTGGCCTCGACACCGGCTAGGCAGCGGAGGATGTTCCACCTCGTGAACCCCAGCCACCCGCCGATCATGAACACGAACCAACTCGGACCCGACGGTGGAAGCGCTCCGCCTCCTGCGACGTAGCCGTCGAGCACCGAGCGGAAGATGGTGGGCTGGATGTCGTCGAAGTCAGGTCCCTTTGCGACGCTCAGCGCGGTCGAGCCGAGTTCACTGGCCAAGTCCAGTGTTCCCGAGAGCTCCCAGTCGAGCACGACCGGCCGTCCGTCTCGAGCGAGCAGGTTCCACGGTTGGATGTCTTTGTGGGTCAGCACAACGGGGCCTGGTCGTTCGCAGGTGTCAACGAAGTGGGCAATCGCGAGCATCGTCTCGACATTGGACGCCAGCTCCTCGGCCCACGGCTGTCTCGTCGCCGCCGCTCGCTCTGCAAGTTCACGCCAGTCCCGTGGCGTCGGACCCTCGATCGACTCGTGGGTCCACTCGACGTCGAGCGCGTGGATGCGAGCGAGGATCTCGCCGATCTCGAACGCGAACGCTGCCGGCACGGGGGCCTCGGGCACCTTGTGACCGTCGACCCACCGGTGGATGAGAGTGTCGTGGCTCGCCGAGATCGGCTCCGGCATCGAGATGCCCGCTGCGAAGGCTGCCTGCTCGAACCTGAACACGTCGTCAACGCGGTACTTCCAGCGGCGGTCGATGAGGTTCAGCTCCTTCACCGCGAACGACCCCTGGTCGGTGTCGAGCCGATACACCCTGTTGGCGAACCCGCCGTGAACGCGGGTCATGGGACTGATCGGCGTGCCGAGATGCGAAACGTTCACCGCGCAACCTCGACGGGCAAGCTCGACTCAAGTACATCCATGCGCCTGCAGTTTCGCAGGTCAGATCGAGCCGGGTGCGAGAATCGAACTCGCGACAACCGCATTACAAGTGCGGTGCTCTGCCAACTGAGCTAACCCGGCGGGGGTTCGGGAGATGCTGGAGGACTACCCCTGATACAACGTAAGGGGAAACCCGGCCAACGCCCGAACCTGTGGAGGGAGTCTAGGCCAACCTTTTCCGTCGTCGACTTGGCCGTTGTGCAGTCCTGCGAGGACTCCCCCGCACGTACGACACCGCACCCGGCGCAGCGCACCTCGACCGAGCACCAATGATGGCCGCTCGCAGGTAATACAGGCTGTCGTACATTGCGGGTGGGGTTGGCGGTACCCGATGGCGGTACCCGATCCCGGCCGTGCGGTCGCGCTGCAGCGGGAACGTTCGGTGCATGACAGGCGGGCGTGGTAGAAGTCTGCATCAGCGACCACGGCGGCTGCGTAACGGGCAGGATCGCGTCGACTTACATGTCGCCAGCGCCGATAGCTCGACGCGACTCCTCCCAGAAAGGCGTAACGGGCAGGATCGCGTCGACTTTCATGTTGCCAGCGCCGATAACTCGACGCGACTTGGCACCACAACAACGGGTAGGCCCGGCGGGCGGGCTGTCAGTCGCCGACGTTGAGCCGACTTCTGCGGCACAACCACGAGTTCAGCAACAACCATGACACCGTTGCCAACAACACGACCAGACGGCCAATCTCACCGCCGCACCACCAAACGGCATTGTGCGACAGCCTGAATAACGAAAGGTAGATACGAGGGTAGAGTTCTTCCATGAGTATCAATCTCAAGAGCGAACGCGCTGATCGACTCGCCCGCGAACTCGCCGCGACGACTGGTGAAAGCCTCACCGACGCGA
>JANYDH010000116.1 GCA_025359865.1 Actinomycetes bacterium
CGCCCGCCGCGCCCGGCCGGCCCGGCTGGCCCGGCCGGCCCGGCAAGTCCATCGAGGGTGCGCAGTCGTTCGCCGCCATGGTGGATCTGCACCTGCAGTTGCGGGGTGAACCGGGCAGCTTCCGCGAACCAGTTGTGCACCACGCTGAGTGGACACACCACGAGATGCGGGCCGGGGCGGGTGATGAGGTGGGCGAGCGTGGTGGCGGTCTTGCCGAGGCCCATGTCGTCGGCCAGACAGCCGCCGAGCCCGATCCGCCCGAGGAACCCCAGCCAGCTGAGGCCGCGGCGCTGGTAGTGGCGCAAGGTGCCGACGAACCCCGGCGGCTCGGTCATTTCGGTGAGGCGGTCGTCGGGCAGTCCGGCGAGCAGGTCGCCGACCCAACCCTCGCCGTCGAGGGTGGTCGGGGTGCCGGCGCGGCGCTCGTTGTCGGCCGCGCCAGAGGCGGCGAGTGCCAGCAGCTTGGCGACATCGATGTCGGTGTCGGTGGTGCGATGGCGGTGCAGCCGCTCGAGGGTGGTGCGCGCCTGCGCTGCGTCGAGCCGAACCCAGCGGCCGTTGACATGCATGAGCGAGGATCCGGCAAGGGCCGCCCGCTCGAGTTGGCGCTCGTCGACGACCGTGCCGTCGACGGTGGCGGTCCATTGCACCAGCGCTCCCGCCGTGAACCGGCCCGAGCCCGTACCAGCGCCAGCGCCTGCGGTGCGTGGCGATGCGGTGCCGTTGACACCCGAACGCACCTTGATGAGCTGCTCGGGGCCGACGAGCGCGATACCGAGTTCGTGCAGTGCTGCTGGAGCGGAGGCCAGGAACGGGTCGACTTCGTCGTACGCGAGCTCGACGACGTCTTCGGGTTGGAGCGCGAGCGGTGCGAGCAGGCCGACGTGAGCGGCAAGGTCGCGACCGGCCAGGGTGAGTACTTCGCCCATTCGCACGAGGTGAGCAGCGTTGTCGGCGAGATCGAATGCAAGCGCCGTCTGGCGCAAGACGTCGAATGCCGTGCACCAGCGGTCGGGTTGATCGATGTCGTACAGCTCGAGTGACAGCACCCATGACCCGTCGGCATCATCTGGCAACCGCAAGCGGAGTTGTGGGGCGAGCGCCGGCAGACCGCTCGCTCGGTAGAGCTCGGCGTCGAACACCCGCGCCAATTCGGCTAACGCGGTCAGGTCTTCTGTGCGGTACAGCACGCTGCCCGAAACCGAGGCGAGTGCGCGAAATGCGGCGTGGGCGGCGCGGTAGTCGCTGCCGCGGGCGCGTAACGGTGCGGGCGGTCGCCACGCATGGTCGGCCAGACGTCGCCGTGCCAGCGCGTCGACAACGTGGGGGAACAGCGTCTGGATGTCGGCGGCACACACCGGTGGCATCGCGGACTGCAGTGCCGACAACGCCGGCTCGAGCCCGGGGTCGTCGACGATCGACCACCGTGCGGTCTGCACCTGCCCGGCAACCGTGAGCCGGGGACGGACACGGCCGCTGCCGATGACGGTTCGTGCCAGGTCGGCCACCGAGATGAACCACCGCACCGATGCACCGGAACTCGATGGGGCAGTGGTACCGGCGATGGTCGGGCTGAGAGAGCGCATGTTGTTGGCTGACAAACGCAGATCGGCGAACGCATCGATGGCGAGTTTCAGCGAACTCGCAGGCGTGCGGCCGTTGGGTGCGGGGAGGTCGACAACGAGCCGTGACGGTGTGGCCGCGGACGTGACATGGCGGCCGAGGAGGCGGTCGGTGGTACGCACGACATCGGCAAGTGGCAGTGGTCGCCCCGATTGGGCGTCGATTGCCCACAGATGCAGTGCCTCGTCGTGCCAGGTGAGTTGGATGATGGGCGCGGAGGTTGCGATGTCACGGCCCATGGGGTGCACGGTACCGAAGGGGTGTGACAACCACGCCGCCTGCCCCTGTCTGGTCCTTCATCCGTCGGGATCCTCGCCGACGATCCTCCAGTAGTCGGGATCGCTGCTGTAGCCCGTGATCTCGACGATGTCGGAGCTGACCAGCACACCCACGAAGACGACTGCACCAAAGATCGGGTCCGGAATCATGTAGCTTCGGACCGCGGGAACGACGTCGAAGCTCAGCGCGCCGAAATTCCGAAACGCGAACACGGCTGCCGCTAATGGACCACCGACAAAGTCGTACGAGTCCGGTGCGCCATGCGCCGAACGCGTATCTGGATGCTGCTCGGAGACCTTCGCCATGACCTCACCAGAGACCCGCACCTCGAAGATCACCTGGCTGGCGTGAGCCCAAACCTGGCTGCGGCGGTGGTCTCGAGGTGCCGGCTTGTCGGGGTCGACACCTGCCGGGCACCGACGAGAGCCGCTTCGTAGGGAATTGTCTCGCCCTCCGCCACGAGTTGCCAGCCCGGCTCTTCATGGGACAGTTCGCTGACTTGCCTGCCGTTCAATCCTGCGAGGTTCCCGAGCACATGGTCGATCGTGTCGATCTCTGATCGGCTGAACACTGACAGGTCGGGCTGGCGAAGCGGCACGAGTCGGTGAACCTCATACCCAAGGAAGTCCTCCTTTTCGATCTTGACTTGCCCGGTGTCGATGAGTTGTTGCCGAAGCGGCTTCAGTCGGCGAGGTGCCGGCCCGTTCGGGAGCTTCTGATATGAGGCTCCGCTGATCGGCCGCCCAAAACGGCGGACGTGCGCGAAGTCTGCGAAGAACAGAACCTTGTTCAACTTTGAGGCACCGCCTGCGTGGTCATGTTCCAGCCGCTGAGCGACATACAACAACATCTCGGTGAACTTCGCCTCGTCGTAGGAGATCTTCATGTGCCTATCCTCGCGCGCCCCTGTGACAGAGTTGCTCCGCCAGCCTGATTTCGAGACGATCAAAGATTCCAGGCATCAGCGCAGCGCGCTGGCGGCGAGGAGGCGTTCGACGACCACGGCCGCACCGTCTTCGGCGTTGGTGAGCGTCACCTCGTCGGCACAGGCTTTGGTGACATCGGCAGCATTGCCCATCGCCACGCCGAGGCCAGCCCAGAGCACCATCTCGTGGTCGTTGTACTCGTCGCCGAATGCCACCACGTCGGCGGCGTCGATGCCCAACGACGCACACAGCCAGGCCAGTCCGGTGGCCTTGTCCACGCCTGCCGGGCCGAGTTCGACTGCGTCGGCGCCGAGAAGCGGCGGCACGATGTTGAGCAACTCGTGTGCACTGTGGACCGAATGAAACATCATCAGCTTGATCGCTTGCGTCGCGCCGGTCGCCGCGGTGCGATGCGAGATCTGTCCCTCCGGATCGAACAACGTGCCGTCGAGGTCACAGGCGATCAGCCGCATCAAACTCATGCTCTGAACGTATCCCGTCGTCAGGAGGATTCATTGACCGAAGTTGATACGAGTCGTAGCAAGTTTTCTGCCTTGCGGTAGGCTGACGACATGGCGATTGACCCGAAGAAGTGGACCATCAAGACCCAAGAGGCGGTGGCGGCGGCCATCGACCAAGCCCGTGGGTTCAGCAACCCCGAGCTCACCCCCGATCATGTGTTGGCCGCGCTGGTCCGCCAAGACGACACGCTCACGCCCGCTGTGTTGCAAAAGCTCGGCCTTGCCCCGTTAATGGTGCGCAACAAGGCCGACGAGGCGGTCGCCAAGCTGCCCAAGGCCTTCGGCGGCAGTGAGCCGCGGATGAACCGTGAGCTCAACGTGATCTTCGATACCGCCGAGCACTACCGCAAAGATCTGAAGGACGACTATCTCTCGGTCGAGCATCTGCTGCTCGCGATGAGCGCTCGGCTCGGAGTCGTCAGCGAGGAGTTGTTGCAAGCGCTGAAGGAGGTTCGTGGCAGCCACCGGGTGGCCAGCCAGAGCCCGGAAGAGTCGTTTGCCGCGCTCGAGAAGTACGGGCAAGATCTCACCGTGCGCGCCCTCGAGGGCAAGATCGATCCGGTTATCGGCCGTGACGACGAGATCCGCCGGGTCATCCAGGTGCTCAGCCGCCGCACGAAGAACAACCCGGTACTCATCGGTGAACCGGGCGTCGGCAAGACCGCCATCGTCGAAGGGCTCGCCCGGCGCATCGCCGACGGCGACGTGCCCGAGGGGTTGAAAGGCAAGCGGCTCATCTCGCTCGACATCGGGTCGATGTTGGCCGGCGCGAAGTATCGCGGCGAGTTCGAAGAGCGGCTGAAGGCCGTCCTCAAAGAGATCACCGATGCAGCGGGCCAAGTGATCACGTTCATCGACGAGATCCACACGATCGTCGGCGCGGGCGCAGCCGAGGGTGCGATGGACGCAGGCAACATGATCAAGCCGATGCTGGCCCGCGGTGAACTGCGCATGATCGGCGCGACCACGCTCGACGAGTATCGCAAGTACATCGAGAAGGATTCTGCGCTCGAACGTCGCTTTCAACAGGTGTACGTGGGCGAGCCATCGGTCGAAGACACCATCGCCATTCTGCGCGGCTTGAAAGAGCGCTATGAGGTGCACCACGGTGTGCGCATCCAAGATTCGGCGCTCGTCAGTGCGGCCGTGTTGTCGAACCGCTACCTCACCAACCGATTCTTGCCCGACAAGGCGATCGACTTGATGGACGAGGCTGCGTCGAAGCTGCGCATCGAGATCGATTCGTTGCCCACCGAGATCGACATCGTCGAGCGGCGGATGCTGCAGTTGGAGATCGAGCAGGTGGCGTTGTCGAAAGAGAGCGATGCCATTTCCAAAGAACGACTCGAGGTGTTGCAGTCCGAGTTGTCATCGCTGAAGGCGCAGTCGGCCGAGATGCGCGGTCATTGGGAGGGCGAGAAGAACGCCATCGGCGCGATCCGCACGCTGAAGGAAGAGCTCGAGCATCTACGCACCCTGGTCGAGCGCGAGACCGATCTCAACCTTGCCGCCGAGATGCGCTATGGCCGCATTCCCGAACTCGAGCGCCGTATCGCCGATGCCACCTCGCACCTCGATGTGTTGCAGTCCGGCACCCGGATGTTGAAGGAGGAGGTCGACGCCGAAGACATCGCTGAGGTGGTCAGCAAGTGGACAGGTGTGCCCGTCACCAGGTTGATGGAGGGCGAGATGGCCAAGCTCGTCCACCTTGAAGAGCTGTTACACGAGCGCGTCATCGGCCAGGACGATGCGGTCACAGCTGTTGCAAATGCAATTAGACGGTCGCGGGCGGGTCTGAGTGATCCGAACCGACCGATCGGGTCGTTCATGTTCCTCGGACCAACCGGCGTGGGCAAGACCGAGTTGGCCAGGGCCGTGGCCGAATATCTGTTCGACGATGAGAAGTCAATGGTCCGCATCGACATGGGCGAGTACATGGAGAAGTTCTCCGTCACCCGGCTCATCGGCGCGCCTCCCGGTTACGTCGGCTACGACGAAGGTGGACAGCTCACCGAAGCGGTACGCCGCCGGCCGTACGGTGTCGTGCTGCTCGACGAGATAGAAAAGGCTCATCCGGATGTCTTCAACGTGTTGCTGCAGGTGCTCGATGATGGCCGTCTCACCGATGGCCAGGGCCGAACGGTCGACTTCACCAACGTGGTGATCGTGATGACGAGCAACCTGGTCGGCGAGCCGTCCAGCTACTTCAAGCCGGAGTTCATCAACCGGGTCGACGACATCATCCGGTTCCGTTCGCTGACTGAGGCCGATCTCAACCGGATCGTCACGATCCAGCTGGAGAAGTTGCGGCAACGACTGGGCGATCGTCGGATCGCGTTGGAGATCACGCCGGCGGCGATGGCATGGATGGCGCACGAGGGATACGATCCGGCGTTCGGCGCGAGGCCGTTGAAGCGGGTCATCCAGCGCGAACTCAGCGACCCCGCTGCGGTGCTGATCCTGGAAGGCAAGGTCGGCGACGGTGACACGCTGAACGTCGACGTCGTCGATGACCGCCTCGTCGTCAACGTCTGACCGCAACGGCGGGCAGCCGCACCCCCGTCACCACCAGCTTTGGTCGTGAGATGTCGTTGAGCGACATCTCACAACCAAGAATGGCGGGCTGGGCCTATGCCAGCCGGCGACGACGGGCAACCATCAGCGCGCCGCCGAGCGACACGGCGGCGAGGGCACTCCAGGTCAACAAGACGAGATGTTGCGGCCCGGTTCCCGGTAGAGCGGATGACGCAACGACCGCACCGACCCCGACCGGGGTACTGAGATCTCCCGGGGGTGCTTGTTGGGCGACGGCGACCCCGGTACCGACCCCGGTACCGGTTCCGGTGATGGCCGCCGGAACAGGCGGAGCCCCGCTCGCGACCTCGGGAGGCTCGACCTCGGCCGCTGGCGCCGCTGGCGCTGGAGCGGCAGGCGGCGGGAGTGGGGGAGCCAGCACAATGGTAAACGGGTGACTGTGACGGACCGCGGCCTGCTGTGCGGCGTGAGCGACGCTAGGGAGACCGACTACGAGCGCCACGACGCAGAGAGCACCGCCGGCGAGACGGGCGCGCCGGCTGTGCCCCGGGCCGGGCGTCAGGCAGCGATCGAGTTCGCGGCCCAGACGGTGCCGCCAACCACCTCGCGTCTGCTGAAAATCCATACTTACTCCCGGTCGTCGCCCATCGAATGAGGGTCGGAACCGTTCGGGACCGAGCCCCCACTCGGCGCTCGATCGTCCCGTTCCAGCGGTGTTGGTCAATCAAGTCACCCGGGTGATTCCGCCACGGCGAACCGCAGCGGCGTCAACTCGAAGGACCGGCGGGCGTCGGTGCCGGCACCGTGGGCTGTCAGGCCGCTGTCGGGCTGCTGCGGGCAACCTTCCAGGCCAACCAGAACATCGGCAGCTGTAACGGAAGCCGGACCCATGCCGCCGCGGCCGAGTCGAATGGCGGCTTGACGCCCTTCATGCCGCCATCGAGCGCAGCTTGGACGTTGGCCGGATACACACCGATGAACGTGGCGAGCGCCACCAGGCCGCCGAGTCGTCGGGTCCGCGGGTTGGCGATCAGCACTGCGCTGGCAATCTCGACGAGCCCGCTGAGGTAGGTGGTCATGCGGGCCGAGCCGGGCATCCACTTCGGCACGACCTGATCGAAGAACTCGGGCTTGGCGAAGTGGGCGACGCCAGCTCCGCCAAGGATGGCGACGAGCGCAATGACAGAACCGGACGGACGACAGCAACGGGCCATCTCCGGAACCTATCCGCTGGCTTCAGCGCCCCTGCAGCCGGCGCCAGAACGCGGTCAAGTTGCCCCGGCGGCGAGTTTGGCCTCGAGATCAGCTTCGCCATGGGCGGACAGTCAACCACCATCCGCGGGTCGTCAACCGTGCAACCCGTTCTCCTCACGAACAGAACCAGACGTGCCATTCTGTCCGTGAAGAGAATGAACGGCACATGTCGAATTCGCCCCGGTCAGCCGGCGGCGGTCGCTACGGAGCCGATACCGCGCATCGAGCGGTTGGCGGTTTGTTGGTCGAGGAACCATTGGTAGGTGGTGCGGATGCCGGTGTCGAGGTCGATCGAGGGTGACCACCCGGTGGCGCGGAGTCGGGAGACGTCGAGCACTTTGCGGGGTGTGCCGTCGGGTTTGGTGGTGTCGAACCGCAGTTCGGCTGAGGGGCAGACGACGTCGCGAACCTTCTCGGCGAGTTCACGGATCGATAGGTCGAGCCCGGTGCCGACGTTGATGTGGGAGTGCTCGCTGTAGTTGTCCATCAGGTGTACGCATGCGTCGGCGAGGTCGTCGACGTGGAGGAATTCGCGCATCGGTGATCCGGTGCCCCAGATCTCTACGTCCGCGGCACCTGTTTCGCGGGCGTCGTGGAACTTGCGGATCAGTGCGGGAAGCACATGGGAGGAGGTGAGGTCGAAGTTGTCGTTCGGCCCGTAGAGGTTGGTCGGCATCGCGGAGATGAAGTCGCGCCCGTATTGCTGACGGTAGGCCTGGCACAGTTTGATGCCGGCGATCTTGGCGATCGCGTACCACTCGTTGGTTGGTTCGAGTGGTCCGGTGAGTAGCTGGTCTTCGGTGATCGGCTGGGTGGCTTGGCGGGGGTAGATGCACGATGAACCGAGGTACAGCAGTTTCGTGGCGGCGTATTCGTGGGCGGCGTGCACGACGGTGCCGTGGATCATCAAGTTGTCGTAGATGAACTCGGCTGGCCGGGTGCTGTTGGCCATGATCCCACCGACGGTGCCGGCGACGAGGAACACGTACTCGGGCCGGTTCGCTTTGAACCAGTGCGAAACTTCGCCCTGGTCGCGGAGATCCAACTGACCGCGGGTCGCGGTCAAGATGTTGGTGTATCCGGCGTTCTGTAACCGGCGCATCACCGCCGAGCCGACCAGACCGGCATGACCGGCCACGTAGATCCGTGCATCACTGGGCATCGTCATCTCGGGTGCTCCTCGGTTTGGGCCGCACAGTGGCGACAACGGCGACACCCGGATTCTAGGGGCACCAGCCAGTACCAGCCAGTACGAGCGCTCGCAACGCGGCGGTGGCGGCGACGGTGCCGGTGGTGGCGCTGTCGAAAGCGGTGTGTGTGGACGGCGCTGCACGATCTGGGCACCGTCAGCGCCCCATACGGCACTGACGGTGCCCAGATCGGACAGATCAGGTAGTGAGTGAGGAATCGTCGAGCCCACCCGTCGTTGCTCTGCCGCATCGCCCAGATCGTGTGTCGGTGGTCAGCATGCCGGCGTCGTCGTCAACGTGGATTGCGCGGTACGACGAGCCCGACCGGCGTGACGAGCCAGACGGCGCGTCTCACCGTTACGTCGCGAAGCGGTTCCGTTGAAGGGCTGGGATCGCGAGACCTGGTTTGCTCGGCTAGCTGATCGGTGCGTTGGACGATGCGAGCTGCACCTGAACGAGGCGGACGAGAACAACGCCGCGCAGGAGTTGTTCGAAAGGCGCCTGGCGCTCACCAGCGGATCAAGAAGTGAACCGTGAGCTCGTGTCGAAATATGTAGAGCAGTCTGTCGGAGCACGGAGTAGATTCGGCCCGTGGTCGAGAGAGGTAAGGTCACCACCGCCGCCGAGATGGACAAGATGACGCCTCAGCAACGAGCCGACGCTGTCGACGCATCCGTCGTTCACAGTTGGGATGAGGTGTCGCCGGAGTTCCGCAGTCGGGTTCTCAAACGCGCAAAGCAGCTTGCCGAGGATCTCACGGCGAATGCCTGATCGGGTTGTGCGGTTCACCGAGTCGTTCTTCGTCGACCTCGACAGCCAACTCCCAGATGTGCGGTTATCCGAAGGTCTTCCGTCGAGAACCGACTTTCTGCTACACGACCTCCCTCGCATTCGCGATCGCCTTTCAAGGGATTTCGAGGGCAACACGTTGTCGGCGGTTGGCTACGAACCTGTCCGAATACTGTTCGACATGTTCGAGTACCCGCGATCTGCAACCGGCGCACCAGACCAGACCCGACCAGACCGGCGCGGTAGAACAGATCTGCGGCGTTGACGGATTGTTGCTCAGACCGTCGACGTTGTGCTGGTTTAGTAGTCGGCGTTTTGCTGATCGGGTTGGTAATCTGCAGCACATCAAGGCCGCCGATGGCCGCATCATCGCGATCGAGGTCAAGGCATCAACGGTCCCACGTGTCGGCGATGCCGCCCCGATGGCCAATCTTCGCGACCGGCTCGACCGGCTCGGTAGCGACTTCCTCGTCGGAGTCGTGCTCCACACCGGCAACCGACGTGTCGCGCTGGGCGACCGACTGGTCGGGCTGCCCATCGCCGACCTGTGGACCTGAGAACGCTGCGACGGGCACGCTTGCCCTCCGACGTGGGCGCACGGATTGATCTGGGCACCGGTAGTGCCCCATGTGACACTGCCGGTGCCCGGATCTGGCCGGGGCGTCGCAGACTGGGTCAGTCGCCGACCCTGCTCCAGAACTCGGAGTTGATGCCGTGCTGCTCGATCAGCTGCCAGAGGCGGAGGAGCACGGCAAACTTGGCACCCGATGGGTGATGGTGGAACCAGCAGCGCCAGCCTCGGGCCCGGCCGCGGCAGGGGCCGGCCGCCACTGTGCCCTCACCCTGCCGCCGCAACCTACTTGATGACGAAATAGTTGACATATTGCCGAAATACTGGCACTATGGTCTCGTGGACCTGCAGCACCCCTTGCGTTCACTTGTGCCATCACTCGACTGGGCGGTCCTCGAAGTACTCGCGGCCGCCGAATCCTCGTTCGGCGTCAGCCAAATCGGGCGTCTGTCGAGCAGCGGTTCGCGCATGGGCCATTCTGCTGTCTTGCTGCGATTAGTCGAGCACGGGTTGGTGCTGGCAGAGCCGGCGAACCGCGGCCTTCTGTACCGGTTCAACCGCAACCACATGCTCGCTCCCGCTGTACTGCTGGCGGTTGGACTCCGCGGGCAGTTACTCGAACGTCTCCGGGACCGGGTTGCTCAGTTGGCACCGGTTCCTGTTCATGCGTCTACGTTCGGGTCGTTTGCCCGTGGCGAGGCTGGCGTCCACAGTGACATCGACGTGTTGCTGATCGCCAACAGTGACGCTGACGAGATCGAATGGGAGCCTCAGATCGACACGCTGGAAGCACAGGTAATGAGTTGGACCGGGAACCGTTGTCGCTGTTTGGTGTTCACGGTGGAGCGAGCGCGGCGGTTGGCGGCCAGCGGAGAACTGATCGTTGCCAAATGGATCGCGGATGGCGTACTGCTGGCCGGAGAGCGAATAGCGAGCGTCGTCGATGACACGGCCGCTGCTTCGTCGGGCGTCCGCCGTCGGCACAGCGCCGGAGTAGCGACGCGCCGATGAGCCCGAGGAAGCTTGAGACGAAGAAGACGAACGCTGGCGAGGGACGTGGCCGCCGGCAAGTCGCTGAGAAGTACCTCGAGGTAGCAGAGCTCATCGACTCTGAGGACGGCACAGCAATCAACGTGTGCGTTGGTGTCGCTGTCCTCTCCGGCATCGCGGCGAGTGATGCGATCTGTGCGGCGGCCCTCGGTGATCGGTACTCCGGGGAGGATCATGATGCTGCTGCGGACTTACTCGGGCGAGTCGATCCGAAGCTTGGCAAGGCGCTCCACGATCTCGTGGCGCTCAAGGGCGAGAGTCACTATGGTGCCGCACTCTTGACCGCCAACGATCGCAAGAAGGCCTTGCGTTGCGCCACCACACTGGTGGACGAGGCACGCCTCCGCCAACCGTAGACGAACCGCACACGCGCGCCGAGGCCGCCACCCCCTGCAGGAGTGCTCGGCACAGCCATTCCGGATTCGAGGCCGAAGTGTTCTGGAACTCGTGTCGGCACCGTTCAAGTCTCGACACGTTACTAAACTAAGTCATATGACTAAGCTGGTGAACGTCCACGAAGCCAAGACCCATCTCTCGCGTCTTCTCGATGAGGTCGAACGTGGGGAAGACATTGTGATTGCTCGTGCTGGCGTTCCGTGCGCCAGATTGGTCTCGACGAACGGCGGTCCACGACCCGCCGGGATGCTCGCTGGACTGTGGCCGGATCTGGAACTCGGTGATCCGTTCTTCGAGCCGTTGCCCGATAGCGAACTACAAGCGTGGGATCGATGAAACTGATCCTGGACACGCACACGTTTCTGTGGCGTGCGGTTGGTTCCAGTCGGCTGAGCGTTCGGGCGTCGGCGGCGATCGACGATCGATCGAATGAGGTCTTCGTCTCGGCGGCATCGGCGTGGGAGGTCGCAACCAAGCACCGACTCGGAAAGCTTCCCGGCGGCGAGGCGATACTCCTGCGGTTTGCGGCAACGGTCCGCGACCTGGTCGCCACACCGCTGGACATCTCGATCGAGCACAGTTTGCTCGCCGGTTCGTTCGCAATGGAGCACCGTGACCCGTTTGACCGGATGCTCGCCGCTCAAGCAGCGCTCGTTGGTGCGGTCCTGGTCACGCCGGACAGCGCGTTCGACGACTTTCCCGTGACGACGCTGTGGTGACCCCAGTTTGACGGACACGGCGCTCAGTCCTTGTCCACGGTATTCAGAGACAGCTGAGGCTGCGTGTCAACGACACTCCGATGGCGCGCCGTGCAGTCGTGGGTGCTTCGGCAGCGAATGTTCCGTTTCGTCTCCGCCAGGAGGGCCGACGCGCACCAGTTGGCACGAGTCGCGTCGAGTTACCGTCGCTAGACGACGATAACTCGACGCGGGGAATTGCGAAACCCGATCGTGGTCGACGAACCGGATGCCGTCGACGTCGACGCCGACGCCGACCGGTCACGCCGACGCCGATTATCGGTCTGATTGTGTGAGGACGTGGGGGTGCTGTTCGGTAGTGATGTTTGTGGCGGCTGGCGGCTGGCGAGCTGGCTGCGCCCGCGATGTTGATCGACGAATGCGATGCTCAACAACCGGGCGTGGATTTGCTGGCCAGGGTGAACGCCTTTTCATCGGCGGGGCTCATACGCGGTGGCGGTAGCGTTCGTTTCGGATACATGCTCAGCCTGCGATGGTTATGCTTCGGCCCGCGTGGACCATGAACAGGAACACCTCAAGCCACCGTCGGTCGTTGCTGCGACGCCGGTTGACGTGACGCCGGTTGGAACGACGCCCGCGACGACGGTGCGACGCCGATTGACTGTCGGTCGGGCCGGTGATCCGGCCGAGTTCGAGGCCGACCGGATCGCCGATCAGGTGGTCCGGTCGATCGGTGCGAGCGGGCGCGGAGCGGGTGTCGTGACGGGACCGGGCAGGATCCGACTGGCCGAGGGTCGCTCGTTGTCTGCCGATCAGCGTGCCCCTCGTGAGCCGGACCGGCACGGGCTGCGGCGCTCGACGAGCAGTGCGGCCGGCATGTCGTCGGTGCCGGTGATCCGCCGGTTCATGGAGAAGCCGCCGTCGTGGACGGCCGGGATGTTGGGCGGGTGGCTGGGGACGTGGAGCCAGACCGCTATCGACGCGAAGTTCGAGGCACTGAAGAGCGCTCACGAAGATCTCGGCAAGAAGATAAGGGATGCAAAGACGAGCAGCACCGACTTGAGCGATTCGTCGTCGGGCACCGTAGGTCTCGCCGCAGCACAGAAGGTGTTCGACGAGTGGGACAAGAAGCCGATCGAATGGACCGACGGCGACAAGGCGCTCGGGGCGATCAAGGCGGCGAGCACAGCGATGGACGGTGTCGCAACATCGCTGTCGGGTCAAAAGGCGGTCGAGGTCGATGCCCTCCGCGACGAAATCGGGAGGAACGTCGCGAACGCATTCCTCGAGACCCGGACGCCTGCGACTGTGCGTGCCATCGTTGGCCGGGTCGGTGCCGACACGTTGAAGGCGCTCGGCAGAGGCGGGCTGGCGAAGGCCGCGATCGAGGAACTGTTGGACAAGCTCACGACCGATGCGCTGCTGAAGTCGCTCGCACCGTTCGGCGGAAAGAAGCTACAGACACTGTTCGAGGACATCCCCGAGTACGAGGCGTTCGCCGCGGACAGTACGTTCGACGAGGTCAGCGACGTCGAGGGTCGACTGGCCGAAGCCACGATCTCTATGCTCACCGTGAAGTACAACGCCAAGACGATCAAGGCGAAGGTGCTCGACCCGCTCGGCGAGAAGACAGTCGAACTGATCGCAGCGGAACTCAACGCTACCCAGATCGCGCAGTTGCTCGACCCATCCGACGGCCTCGGCGCAGTACGAGTCGGCAAGATGGTCGGCAATGCCGGGCGCAGCCGGGTAGCCGAATTGTTTGCTCGCCGGGTCCGCCTGGTCTCGCTGTCGAAGCTGCTGAAGCCGCCCGACACGATCGTGGACTACTGGAACGGGCTGAAGCTGCCGATGCTGGAGAAGCTGTGGGTGTCCAAGCCCGACGCTGAGGTCGCCGCAGTCCTCGGTGGCGTTGGGGTGGCGGCGCTGACATCTTTGCTGACGTCAATGGACCAGGCCGCGTTGTTCGACCACGCCCGACGGTTGAGCATCCCCGGGCTGAAGGGTTTCGGCGAGGCGATGGGCGGCGCCGACCTGGTCTCGGTGACTAAGGTCCCTGATCCGCCTCCGGTTCCGGTCCCGGTACCTGCTGTCCCGGGCGCGCCGCCGGTGCCTGTTGTTGCGGTGCCGAAGCCCGCCCCTGCACCCCCGGGCGATGCGCTCCTCAAGGAGCTTGGCACGACACACGCCGCCACGTTGAAGGCCGCAACCAAGAACTTTGGCAATATCGCCACCTTGAATCTGGTGCTGCGGCGCTGCGCTCAACACCTTGACGCCGCCAAGACGGCGGCCTTCCTGGCTGACGCTGTCGCGAACACGTGGCACGACCCTCTCGCGCTCGAGCAGTTCTTCGATCTGGCCGGTCGCAACATCGAGGCGCGGGTCACGCTCGCGAAGAAGTTCGTCACCGCTGGGAACGAAGGCGATTGTGTTGACTCTCCCGGCGAGGGCGACCCGGCGAAAGCGGCTCACAAGAAGGAGATCGACGGGTTGTGGTGGACCGTCGCAGAAGGTGACCTGCTGCACTACATCGCCGGGCACACCTATTCGAACTACGCGATGTCCGACACCAACGCAGGTCGTGGTTCGTCGACGATGTGGCCCGAATCCGCAACCAAGGACAAGGTGTCCACCGACGCCGCCAAGGTGCTGAAGTCGGCCGGGTTCAGCACTCTGGTCACCGGCGTGACTGCCGGATTCGTCACCGGGACCATCGACGGGTTCTACGTCGGCGCTGTCGTCAAGACTGTGAGGACGAGAGTGCCTCCCGCGAAACGGGGCGATGCGGCGACCTTCGTCGAGTCCAAGGCCTACCGGATCTCACAGTTCTACCCCAGTCCCGGCACGGCGCTGCCGAAGGCCGAAATGCAGGCCGTCGCCAAACTGTTCCAGAGTAAGAAGCCATGATCACGATCCAGCTCTACCTTGCAGTCCACGATTCGTGGGTGCCGGCCACCACCGCGACACGCAACCGCGAGGAACTTCTCGACGTCGATTCGTGCTCGATCAGCATCATCATCGAGGGCACCGAGCACCTGCTCGGGCTGTGGAACCTGGGCCGCATCGACCTGATCGTGGCGCAGGCCGAGGACTGCGTGCAGCGCCTCACCGCCGGGGGACCTGCGATCCTTCGATCGGCAGTACTCGATCGTCAACACGTACCGTTCCACTTGTTCGAACCCCCCGAGGTGCCAGGCGGGCAGGCGCACATCACCCGGTTCTTTGCCGACGGTTCACCGGCCGAGCACTGGTTCCCGCTGCCCGACTGGGGCCTACGCGACCCGGTGGTGCTGTTCGAGTGGGTGGCGGCCAACCGCACGGCGATCACGACCTCGACACCACCCGACGATCAGGACGACCCGCCGATGGTCCGTGTCCCGGTCGACATCGACCGACTGATCAGCGAACTCGCCGGCCTCGCGAGAACCGGACAGACCGTACTCGATCTAGCCCAGGCCCGAGCCGACGAGCTGGCCGACGCAGACATCGACGCAGAGGCCGAAGTCGACGCCGAAGATTCGATCGGTGATTCGGTCGGTGATGATTCGGTCGGTGATGGCCCCGGTTGACGAGCCGGAGCTCGCCGGACTTGCATGAGTAGGTGGGTCGGCCGTGGTGACCGGTGAAGAACCCGACCGCTGCCCCTCAAGCTCGACGGTCGATGAGTTCGGCCGCAGCCCTGATGCCAGGTCATTGACAGACCGTTCCGGCAGTCGTTGTGGCTTGTCGGAACCCAGTCACGTCGACGATCCCGGCGCCGTATGCCACCCCCATTGGGGATTGGACTTGCGCCGAGATGCCGGCAGCACTCAGCGGCGATGTGGAGTTGCCTGCACCTCGATCGGTGGCTGCGATGAGCGTCGCGACCAATCCGACGATGCGCGGCACCTGTGCGCCGCTGGAGGGCCAGCTATCGCCCGCTGGCACGAGTCGCGGGGGGGG